>CALVSU010000028.1 GCA_944359385.1 uncultured Clostridia bacterium
TTTCTCATCGGAATTAAGTGCGCGAGAAAAAAGCATATCTGATATTTTGCATAAAGTAATGATTTGTGAGAGTTGCCATTCCGCCAGTAAATATGGTAGAATATCAAAAACGGAAAAAAGAGGGGCGGCTCATGAAGGAGAAAGAGATTTTCCGGCAAAGCGAGTGGATATGGCTTGCAAACAGTAAAGTCAATCAATATGCGGATTTTGTCGTTGCTTTTGCGGCAAAACAGGGGAAGGAGATCGTGCTGCGCATCAGCGCCGATACGAATTACGCGGTCTACTTAAACGGAAAGTATGTTTACAGCGGGCAGTATCCCGATTATCCGCATTATAAAGTATATGACGAACTGCATCTGGAAGCGTTTTGTCATGCGGGAAAGAACCGCATGGCGATTTTATGTTGTTATGCAGGGGAAGACAGCAGTACTTATTGCAAGGCGGAAGCGGGGCTGATCTTCGAGGTCGTGAGCGGCGGGGAGATCCTTGCGAAAAGCGGGAAGGCAACGCTGTCCAGAGAAGACAGGGGGTATCGGAGCGGAGCGGTAGAGAAGGTCACGCCGCAGCTGGGGCATACATATTATTATGACGCGACGCGGGACGACGGATGGAAAGAAAAACGCCTGCGGCTTTTCGGAAAGCGCGGTGGTCGCGAAAAGCTGTGTGTTTTATGTCAGACCCGTCCGAAGACTGCAGATAAAAGAAGACGCGGCAGGGAAGATGTGTTTGCAGGGAGAATACAAAAACGGCGGCGAAGCAAATACGGCCGCGGAGCATATGGACAAGGCGTTTCTGCGCTTTGTTCACGCGGAGGAGAAAATACCTTTGCCGTGCGGGAAGGAGCTTCGCTCGGGCACAGGCGCGGACGGCGTTTGTTTTATCGCGGACATGGGGGAAGAAACCGCGGGATTCGCGCTGCTGGATCTGGAAGTTCCGCATGATGCGGACGTTTGGGTCGGATTCGGAGAGCATTTGCACGATATGCGGGTGCGGACGCGGATCGGCGAGCGGAATTTTGCATTCGGTTACAGGGCAAAGAAGGGCAAAAACAGGTTTTGCGGTGTGCTTCGGCGGCTCGGCTGCCGCTATTTACAGGTGCATATAGACGCGCCGCAGGCAAAGGTGTATGATTGCAGGATCCTTCCTGCCGATTATCCTGCGGAGGAGATGCCTCTGCGGATCGGGGACGGATTGCGTCGGAAGATCGACGAAAACGGGGTCAGAACGTTAAAGCGGTGTATGCACGAGCATTACGAAGACTGTCCTTGGAGGGAACAGGCGCTCTATGCGATGGACAGTCGGAACCAGATGCTGTTCGGTTCGTATGTATTCAAAGACAATGAAGGGTATGTGAAGGCAAACCTGCGTCTGATGTCGAAAGGACTGCGGGAAGACGGTCTTTTGGAATTGTGTTTCCCTGCGCGGGTGGGGATCACCATTCCGTCGTTCAGCTGTTATTTTGGGACCTGGAATCGGTATACGGGAAGATGGTCACCTGCGGGGACACGACGCTGTATGAGACGGAAGACGGGGCTGAAGATTTCGGCGGTGCAGGCAGTCTCTGTCACGGTTGGTCTGCGGTCGGCTGTTATATTTACAGGAAATACGAGGAAAAGATACGCGATCTGAAATAAAAAATTTTCAGTCGGATATTTGCTCTGTTTTGCACAGAATATCTGCGCAGAGATAAAGGTCTGTCGCTGGGATCATGGTTCTGAGCGGCGTCGCAAAAAAAGGACTGCCCGAAAATTCGGGCAGTCCTTTTTTATGCCGCTTTAACTTGATAAATCTTCCGGTTCTCGACAGGAACCTCCAAAAATATCTAATTTTGGGTGTGCGTATCACATTACTGATGGTTTTGACTTATGAAACAGCATGATTTGCGCTATGTCCTGCGAGCGGTGCTTATCGCTGGGCGCGGAACTCTTCGAGCATGGCGATGACGTTTTCGGGAGGCACGTCCTGCGGTATGGCGTGGGTGGGGGCAAGAATGTAACCGCCGCCTTTGCGCATGATCTCCAGGGTGCTGCGCACGGTCTTTCGAATTTCTTCGGGCGTCTTATTGGGAAGCTGAGCCTGCGTGGAAATGCCGCCCCAGAAGCTCAGCCTGTCGCCGTATTTTTCTTTGACGGCGGCGAT
The DNA here is from genome assembly GCA_944359385.1 of uncultured Clostridia bacterium. Classification (GTDB taxonomy): domain Bacteria; phylum Bacillota; class Clostridia; order Christensenellales; family Borkfalkiaceae; genus Borkfalkia. Next base: position 2,140 of record CALVSU010000028.1, read on the forward strand.
GTCGTAAATTTCGGGCTGGAAGGTCTGGTAGCAGTCCAGTCCGATCTCGATCAGATCGTCAAACACGTCCTGTATGTCTCCGCAGGAATGCTGCAAGATAAATTTCCCGTTTTTCTTGGCGCGGGCATACATCTTCGCCATTCTCGGCTTGATGAATTCGCGCCAGAGCGGCGCGCCCATGATCATGCCTTTCTGCTGACCCCAATCGTCGCCGAAGTAGATGCCGTCGAAAGGATAGTCGTTGAAAATATCGATGACTTTCAGGTTAAAATCGCAGATCCTGTCCAAAAGCTCGTGCACGAATTCCTTGTCCGTCAGCATATAGATGAGCGCGTTTTCCATGCCGACGTAGCTCCACAGCCGTTCGAACATGGAAAACCCGATGCCCGCAAAGCAGAATTTGTCCTCTTTTGCGGCGAGCAGTTCTTCGCATTCTTTGCGGATGCGCGCTTCGTTGAGAAAAGGCGTGCGGTAGAGGGAGATGTCGGGTTCGGGGATGCTGGGTTCGTCCACGACGCCGATGTCCTTGTCCGCGCCGCTTCGGTTCCACGTCACGCCGAAATCGTCGGTGAAATGTTCTTTGCGGTCTTCCCGTTCGGTGGGATATCCCCAGTATTGCATATAGTGCAGGTACCCGCCGTATTTTTCATAGAAGTTCTTGTCGCCCGTAAATTTTACCATTCTCTCGTATTCCTGCAAGGTAAAATCGGCATGGTAGGGGGTAACGGGCGTTTCGCGGTGTCGGAGTGCCGCGATCACGATCTCACGCCTTGTCATCATTTTTTCTCCTTTTTTGTTTCATTGTATTGCTTTTTTTCAGAAATTACAATACAATATTATTCAGAATAAGCACAATTCTTCAACAGGTTTAAAAAATGTTGCTTTTAGAAAAGGAAAAACTCAAAGAAGTGCTGCGCGCATTCTATACGCTCACGGGCGTGCGCATTGCGGTGCTGGACGAATGGTACAATGAGATCGCGTCTTACCCCGAACAGATCTGTGCGCTGTGCCGCCGTCTTCGCGCGGACGAAGATACGGACAAAATGTGCAAAGAGTCCGACCGCAACGCTTTCCGCATGGTGGAAAAGACGGGGAAACAATACACATACCGCTGTCCGATGCGGCTTTATGAAAGCGTATATCCCATCGTCATAGAGGGGCGGAACGCGGGATTTCTGATGATCGGGCAGTTTATCCTCTCGGAGGAGAGGGATTTGTTCGAAAAGTCTGTATTCGGAAAGTGCGGCGACGGCGAGGAGGTGCGCGGCGAAGTGCGGCGCGTGACGGTGCTTAGCGCCGACGCCGTGCCCTGCATCGCGTCGGTCATGACGGTATGCGCGGAGTATCTCTGTTTCAGCAAGACGATTTCCGCAAAAGATACGGGGCTCGCGGAGAAGGTGCGCTCGTATGTAGCCGCGCACATAGCCGAGCCGATCTCGGTGCAGCGGCTGGCGGATCATTTCAGGATGTCCCGTACGTCCGTTTATCTTTTTATGAAAAAGTCGTTCGGGAAAGGGGTGTCGGAATACGTCAACGCGCAGAAGATGCTTGCGGCAAAGCAAATGATAGACGGCGGCGCTTCGACGGAAGAGGTGCTGGAAAAACTTAATTTTTCGGACGCAAACTATTTTCGTAGGATGTTCAAAAAGCACATGGGCGTTTGCCTGCGTGATTACAGGCGGCGGGAGGCGGAGAAGGATATCGAAAATACGGATATATAAATTTCTTCTGACGCAATTACGGCAAGAGGACAGGGCGCGAAGTTTGGATGATTGCACGCATAAAAGGGTAAAGAAGCGTATATATATGTATTATGAAACGCAAACAGATTTTTTTATTTTGTCTGGTCGGAGCGATATTTGTCGGGATTTTCGGGGCTCTTTCTCATTTTTTCTATGAGTGGAGCGGCGAAAATAAGATCGTAGGCATCTTTTTTCCCGTCAACGAAAGTACGTGGGAGCATCTGAAACTTGCCATTTTCCCCACGATCGTGTATTTTGCGGCAGGCGTGTTTTTTGTGAAAAACGAAAATTATTTTGTTTCGTTTTTTGTTGCGCTCTTTACGCCCATGCTCCTGATCCCCGCAATTTTTTATTTCTATACAGCTATTGTCGGAGAACCGATTCTGGCGGTGGACATCGCGACCTATTTTGTGTCTGTGGCGGCGGCTTTTGTTCTTTGCGGATTGGTTTTGTCACGGCCGCCCTTGGCAAAGGCATACAGAGTCGCGGCGGTCATAGGCATTGCCTTGATCGTTGTCTGTTATATGACTTTCACGGTTTTTCCTCCGAAGAACTTTCTTTTCCGAGACAGCGTTACCGGGCTTTACGGCTTCGGACAAAAGGGATGATCGGGATGTTTTGATCGGAAAAACGAAAAAAGCATACGGTTTTTGCCGCGCCCTTAATCTGTTGCGGGGAAGGTAAAAACCGTATTTTATTTTTATTGCGGCGCGGAATCGTTGACACTCCTTGCCGATCAGAGTAAAATAGATAAGGTTGAAAACGTGAATTGCAGAGGATATACGAATGTTGGGACGCGAATTGATATTTGCGATCATCGGAACAGGCGCGACATGTCTTGCCACCGTGCTCGGGGCGTCTATGGTTTTCTTTTTCAAAAAGGATATGTCGCCTGTATTGCAGAAGATTTTTTTGGGCTTTGCGGCGGGAGTGATGATCGCGGCGTCGGTCTGGTCGCTGTTGCTCCCCGCTATGGATATGGCGGAAGAACAGGGCGTGAATGCGGTCTTGCCTGCGGGTGTCGGTTTTACTGCGGGCGCGCTGTTTCTGTTTTTATTGGACAAGCTTTTGCCGCATCAGCATCTTGACGACACGGCGGAAGGGATCCATGCGAATTTCCACCGCTCAACAATGCTTGTGCTCGCCGTGACATTGCATAACATCCCCGAAGGCATGGCGGTAGGGCTGGCTTTTTCCGTCGCGGCGCAGACGTCGGGCGGAACGCTCTCGGGCGCCCTTGCGGGAGCGATCGCGCTTGCCATCGGCATGGGGCTTCAGAATTTTCCCGAAGGCGCGGCGGTCTCACTGCCTCTCCGTACCCGAGGGGTGAGCCGCGGCAAGTCTTTTCTCTGCGGAGCGCTTTCGGGCGTGGTTGAACCTATTTTCGGCGTTCTGACTGTGCTCGTCGCGGGCGTGGTCACGGGCATCATGCCGTGGATCCTGTCTTTCGCGGCGGGAGCTATGATCTATGTCGTGGTCGAAGAACTTATCCCCGAAGCGCATCTCGGTGAACATACCCATGCAGGCACGGTGAGCGTGCTGATCGGGTTTGTCGTGATGATGGTGCTCGACGTCGCGCTCGGCTGAAAAAAGTATGTGTGCGGGCGCTGTGTTTTGAGTGAATTTTCCGTAAACATAGAGGCTGTCTGCAAACCTTCTTGACAAAAAAGGCGATTTTCGGTTATACTGTTGCTATCAAATCCAAAGATTTTGAAAGGGGAAACGATGCGTAAGAAGGATCCGCACAAAAGAGAAGAATTGCTCCCGCTTTGCTTTGACTGCTTTTGTAAGCACGGCATTGAAGGGACTTCGACGAAAATGCTTGCCGAGGCGTGCGGAATGAGCTCGGGGAATATTTTTCATTATTTTCAGACAAAAGACGAGATCATCATAGAATCTACGGCTTATTGTATGGCGAAAGTTGAAGATGATTTTATGGCAAATGCTCCGACCGATCTTGCGGACGTGGAGCGCTTTTTGCGGGATATTCCGTACTGGACGGCGAAAAAGCACGGAGAAAAGTATCGCTTTATGTACCAGGTTTACACCTCGCCGAAGTATCGTAAGTACGGCACGGAATTTTTTAAGGGAGTGACGAAGCGGTATACCGAGTATGCGAAATCGTTTGAATCCAAACTCGGCATTCCCTGGCAGATCATACAGCCGCTCATTTACACGTTCGTGCGAGCGAGCGTGCATTATGCGCTGTTTGAAGACGAAGAGTATCTCAAACCGCAACTCCGTCTTTTGGAAACTTCCGTCAAAATGTTCAGGGAAGCGTATGCTGACCGTCTTCCCGCGCAAAACAAAGAACAACAGTCTTCTTTTTAAATTTTAAAGGTCTTAAAACATAAAAAAAGCGCGCTCTGCGGCAAGCAGAGCGCGCTTTTTTTATGCATTCAGGCTCAGCCTGATCGAAGTTTGTCAGCCTGCGGGAGAAATTTTTGCCGTCGGCTCTGAAAAAAGGGAAGAGAAGGAAAAGACGGACGGGGCCGCAGTGTAACACTCTGTACGTATATCGCATTTGCGGCAGGAGGGGATAGGTTAGAAAAAACGACTATATATCCGTATAAAAATAAAAGAAGGCGGTGATCTGTGCCGAACTTCTTTTTTTCTTTTCAAAGGTTAATTTTGTCAAAAATACAAGTTTTTTTCTAAGAATTTCAGAAAAAATGATTTTGTTAAAAAATTATTGATATAAATTCATAAATTATGTAAGAAAAAACAACTAAAAAATCAGATTGCATATTGACAATGCGCGGGAAGCATGGCTATAATGGAGCGTATTTTACGGAGCCCCGCAGAGAAAGGCGCATAGGAGAGCGGATCAGAGCTGTATTGTCGGCATCGAGGTCGGTCAGTCGAACGGCTTACGCGCTTGGGGGCAAGGCAAACGGAGGAGGAGAAAATGGAGGAAAAAGTCGTAACGGAACAGGCGGCGAAGAGCCTTCGCGGACGGAAGGACAATACATACCGCACGAAGATGCCTTTGAAGAGGCGGATCGCCGTGCATTGGGAAAATTATCTGATGATGGTGCCCGTCGTGGTATTTTATCTTATATTCGCGTATTTTCCGATGTACGGGATCGTGATCGCGTTCAAGGAATATTATCCGACGATGGGGATTCGATCAGGTGTTCAACCTTTACAACCCCGCGATCTACAGTGTCAGCGATATTCTGGACACATACGCGTACCGCATCGGTATCGGGCAGGGGCTCGTGGAGCGCGGCGCCGCGCTGGGGCTTTTCAAGACGGTCATCAACTTCGTTCTTCTGCTGACGGCGAATTTTATCGTCAAAAAGATCAAAGGCGTCGGGATCTATGAATGAGGAGGGCAAGGTCATGGAAACGGAAAAGATCGTATTCAAGAAAAAAAGATACAAGATCAAAGTTTTCGATATTATAAATATCTTTATTCTTACGCTTTTTGCGCTGCTTTGTCTGTATCCCTTTTTCAACCAGCTGATGATATCGTTTGCGACCAAGCAGGACTTCTATGCGGCGGATCTCTTCGTGTGGCCCAAGCATTTTAATTTTGATTCGTATAAATTTATATTGTATCAGGACAGGATCGGGTATGCGTTTCTCGTATCGCTCTTTGTCACGGTCGTGGGAACGGCGTACAACATGGCGCTCACCATTCTCGGCGCGTATGTGCTGACCAAATTTCGGGGGCGGGCTCATCCCGTTCTATCTGACCATCAAGGAGATCGGGCTGATCGACAACATTTTCAGCGTCATTCTTCCTTTCGGCATCAACTCGTTCAACATGATCATACTCCGCAACTTTTTCAATCAGGTGCCCGAGAGCATGGTCGAGTCGTGCAAGCTCGACGGGGCGGGAGAATTCACCATTCTGACCAGATTCATTCTCCCCCTTTCCAAGGCGGGGCTTGCGACGATCGGGCTCTTCTATGTAGTGGAACGCTGGAATGACTGGTATTGGCCGATGATGTTCCTCTCCACGCCCGACTGGTTCCCGCTCTCGCTGGAACTGCGCAACATTCTTTCGAACAGCCAGTCGACGGGCATCGGCGGCGGCGGGGATATCGATCCCGGCGTCCTTTTCGAGGAGGGAAAACAATCGGCGATGATCGTCATTTCGATGATCCCCATCCTGATGGTCTATCCTTTTGTGCAGAAATATTTTGTCAAAGGTGTCATGATCGGTTCGGTGAAAGACTGACCGCAATATAAAACAAGAAAAGGAGGAAAAAGATTCAATGAAAATTGCAGGTGCTGTATATAAAAAATAGATTTGTCAGCGGAGGGGATGCGGTGCAAGGAAGATGCTCCGAGAGACGGTATGCGCGAAGGGAGTTTCTGTCGTTCCTCACATGGCGGGAACGTAAGCACGAAATGTCAAATTTTTTTATTATTACTGGCGCAAGCCGGTCTTATCGTTGAGGCGGGCGGTCTGATCGTCGACGCTCAGCGTTTTTTGATCTTAAATCATTTTATTATTTACGGCGTTCGAGTTGACAAGCACGTCGTTTTGTTTTACAATATAGTTGCGTGCGCAACTGTTGCGCCTGCAACATATTGTGCGACAGAGTTCTGTATAATAGTTGTGCTGTCTTAAAAAAAGAAAGATTACACACAGCGGGAATGTGTATGTAATTCTTTCGTCTGCGGAAACGAGTTCATCCTGCGCGTAATTTGTTGCCGGAGGGCGCGCAAAACGTACAAGATTTGATTGCTTCCGAGCAGGCACGGCAAACGTTAGGAAATCAGGAGGGTATCGCTGTGTATATCGTCATGAAATATGTGGGAGAGATGTGGCATTGTGCGAATCTTTATCGCACGGAGCAGTACGAAGGGCTGGATATCGGAAGTTTTCAGGATTCCTATCTGATCAACATCTGTAAAAATCCGGGCATTACGCAGGAACAGCTGTCGCGTCTCATTTATGTGCATAAGAGCAATGTGGCGCGACAGGTGAGCTCGCTGGAAGAGAAGGGGTTTGTCGAGAGAAAACAGGATCCTGCCGACAGGCGGAGTCTGCTCTTGTATCCGACGGAGAAGGCGAAGCGCGCGATGCGGCGGATCAGCGCCGTGCATGAAAAGTGGACGGAACTGATTTTGGAGGGGCTTACGGAGGAAGAGCGCGCGGCGGCGGTCGGATACGTCATGCGACTTGCGGAGAACGCGAAAAATATCGTAAGCGGCATCGGAGTTTGCGGGAGTGCAGACGGCGGGAAATATTGTGAGCAGGTTCGGGCAGGCGCGGAGTCTGACCCGAGCGCGTGCGGCGAAGAGCGGGGCAGACAATGAAGAGGAAAAAAGAGACGAAAACGCCGGAAAAGGCGGCAATGCCGCAGGATATGAAATTATCCAAGAAAGCGGGAAGGCGGAACATGAAGCGGGTGCTGGCGTATCTTCTTGCTTATAAAGCGCGCATTGCGGGGGGATTGCTGTTGAAGATCGTCGGCACGGTGGCGGAGCTGGTTTTGCCCGTCATCATGGCGTATATGATCGACGAGGTCGCGCCGACGGGAAACACGCTTGCACTGTGGCTGTGGGGCGCAGGGATGCTCATTTGCGCGGTCGCGGCGCTCGTGGGCAACGTTGCGGCGAACAGGATGGCGTCGAAAGTGGCGCGAGACACGACGGAGCGGCTGCGTACCGATCTGTTTTCCAAATCGCTCAGCCTTTCGGCGCGGCAGATCGACGAAGTCACTCTTCCCTCGCTCGTGTCGAGGCTTTCATCGGATACATACAACGTGCACAACATGATCGGCATGATGCAGAGACTGGGCGTGCGCGCGCCCATCCTACTGGTGGGCGGCGTTGCGATGACGTTCGTCATCGATCCCGTTCTCGCATTGGTTTTGCTCGTCTCCGTGCCCTTTCTGACGCTGATCGTCATACTTGTTTCCAAAAAGGGCATCGGGCTGTACACCCGTTTACAGCGTTCGGTGGACGGCATGGTACGCAAAGTGCGGGACGATTATACGGGGATCCGCGTGATCAAGGCACTTTCGAAGACGGAGTACGAGGGCGAATCTTTTAAAGAGATCAACGAGCGTGTCGTGCATGACGAAACGAAGGCGGGCGTCACCATGGGGATCACCAATCCGCTCATGACGGGCGTGCTCAATCTCGGCATGGCGGCAGTTATTTTTGTGGGCGCGTACCGCGTGGCGGGCGGCGCGGCGAAAGTGGGCGAGATCATCGCGTTCACTTCCTTTTTCACGATCATTCTGAACGCCGTCATATCGGTGAGCAGGATCTTTGTGAATTTTTCGAAGGGCGGGGCGTCGGCTGCGCGTATCGGCGCGATCCTGCAAATGCCCGAGGAGCTTTTGCCCGAAAAGACCGAAAAAGAGAGCGACGCGTATATACGGTTTGATGACGTCAGCTTTTCTTACGGCGGTGCGGCAGCGCTGGAACACATCAGTTTTTCTCTGAAAAAGGGAGAATCTCTGGGTGTGATCGGGGCGACGGGGAGCGGAAAGAGCACCCTTGTTTCCTTGCTTCTTCGCTTTTACGATGCGGACAGCGGCGGCGTGTTTGTGGACGGAAGGGACGTGCGCAGTTATGATAAAGAGGAATTGCGGCGCAAATTCGGCGTCGTGTTCCAGACGGACTTTCTGATGGCGGCGAGCGTGCGGGAGAACATCGACTTCGAACGCGGGCTTGACTATGCCGCGATCACCACGGCGGCGGGATATGCGCGCGCTTCGGGATTTATCGAAGAACACGGCGGATATGACAGCCTGCTGACGGCGCGGGGCGCGAATTTCAGCGGCGGACAAAAACAGCGGCTGCTCATCGCGCGTGCGCTTGCGGCGTCGCCCGAGATCCTCGTTCTCGACGACTCTTCCAGCGCGCTCGATTACAAGACGGACGCAGGACTGCGCAAGACGCTCATCGAAAATCTTTCGGGAACGACGGTCATCATGATCGCGCAGAGGATCAGTTCCGTTCGTTTTGCAGATAAAATACTCGTTCTGGATCAGGGGCGCGCGGTCGGGTTCGGCAGCGACGCGGAACTCACCGAAAACTGCCCCGCGTACAGGGAGATCTACGCTTCCCAGCATGAAGAGGAGCTTTCGGCGGGAAAGGGGGCGGCATATGCGGAAGAATGAATCGACGATCATAAAGGGCAGCAAGAAAGCTGTGATCGCCCGTCTTGCAGGATATTTCTGGCGGTACAGGATACGCGTGTTCACGGCGTTCCTGCTCATGGTGGGAAGCAATTTGTTTGCCCTTCTCGGTCCGTACCTTTCGGGGAAGGCGATCGATGCGATCGATCTCAAAACGGGAGTCGATTTCGGGGCGGTCGCGGAACTCTGTCTGTGGATGGCGGTCTTTTACGTCGTCTCTGCGGCGCTTTCCTATCTTTTGTCCGTGCTCATGATACGGCTCAGTCAGAAGATCGTCAGGCGGATGCGGCAGGACGTCTTTGAAAAGATCCTCGCTCTGCCCGTCGGCGATCTCGACCGCGTGCAGGCGGGCGATCTCATCAACCGCATCTCTTACGACATCGATACGGTGAACGCTTCTCTCTCCAACGATATTCTGCAGGCGGCGACGGGCGTCATCACCGTCGTCGGGGCGTTTATCGGCATGATCCTGACCTCGCCCGCCTTGCTCGGCGTGTTTGCGGTGACCATTCCCATCTCCGTCTTTATCACGATCAAGCGGAGCAGATCGGTGCGCCCGCTCTTCCGAAAGCGTTCAGCGAAACTCGCCGAACTGAACGGCTTTTCCGAAGAGATGCTCACGGGCATCAAGACCATCAAGGCCTACGGACGGGAAGAGGAGATCGTCGGCAAGTTCAACGAGAAAAACACCGCCGCGGTGGACGCTTATTACGCCGCAGATTATTACGCCAGCCTGATCGGTCCTTCCGTCAATTTTGTCAACAACCTCGGAACGGTGCTCATCAGCACGGCGGGCTCTTTCTTTTATCTGTTCGGGCTGATCTCTATCGGCGATATTTCCGCATTTTTACTGTATGCGCGCAAATTTTCGGGACCTGTCAACGAATATGCAAACATCATGGGCGAGATCCAGTCGGCGCTGGCGGCGGCGGAGCGCGTCTTCCGTCTGCTCGACAGACCTGCCGAGGGCGCCGATCCCGCGGATGCGGCAGAGCTTCGCGAAACGGAAGGCATGGTCGCTTTTAAAAACGTGCGGTTCGGATACGAGGAAGGGGAAGAGATCATTCATGACCTCTCTTTTCAGGCTATGCCCGGGCAGACGGTCGCGATCGTCGGCCCGACGGGCGCGGGAAAAACTACGCTCGTCAATCTCATGATGCGCTTTTACGACCCGCAGGGCGGGCGCATAGAACTGGACGGGAAGGACATCCGTTCCTATACCCGAAAGAGCCTGCGCGCGGCGTTTACGATGGTCTTGCAGGATACATGGCTTTTTGAAGGCACGATCTTTGAAAACATCGCTTACGGCAAAGAGGGCGCGACGGCGGAAGAGGTAAAACGCGCGGCGGAGGACGCGCACATCGCCTCGTTCATAGAGTCTTTGCCCGACAAATACGATACCGTGCTGACGGACGGGGGCGTGAATCTCTCCAAGGGGCAGAAACAGCTCATGACCATCGCGCGCGCGATGCTTTCGCCCGCAAAATTGCTCATTCTCGACGAGGCGACGAGCAACGTCGACACGCGCACGGAACTGCTCATCCGCGACGCGATGGCAAAACTCATGCGCGGCAGGACGTGCTTTGTCATCGCCCACCGCCTGACGACGATACGGAGCGCGGATCTCATCCTCGTCGTGAAGGGCGGCGACATCGTCGAGCGCGGCAGGCACGAAGAACTGCTCGAACGCCGCGGCTTTTATTCGGAGATCTACGAGGCGCAGTTTGAGTGATCCTTCGCTTTTTTGCCGCGGCAGAGTCGGAAAAGTGCGTTGGGCTTTGGCGGACAAAATGTTTGTAAAATTTTCGGCTAAGGCATTTACAATTTTGCTTTCGGATGGTATAATAAGCCGACCTTCATGCGGGATAATGCGCGGCGGAAGGATCGCCCGAGCCGCAAAAGACGGTTTGCTGTCCGTATGAGACAAAACGTGCGGGCGGGAACGAATATCTGACAAGAAAACAGACAGAGAAAAAATGTCGGCAAAAAGGTGGTAGATATGGAAGAAAACGAAAGATCTTATTGGAGGAACGAGAGTTATCGTGCTTATTGCCCGAACATCATTCTCAGCCGCGATCTGACCATCGGCGAGGCCGGGTACGAGCGGTGCGATCCCAAGCATAGCTGGGGACCCGGCGCGCGCAACTTCTGGACGTTTCATCTTGTGGAATCGGGGAAAGGGGTGCTTGTCATCAACGGCCGCAGGCTCGAGATCGGAGAGGGAGATTTTTTTGTGATGGGGCCTGACGATTACGTCATGTATCAGGCGGACGAAAGAGACCCGTGGGTGTATCGCTGGATCTCGTTCAACGGTGCGAAAGCGCAGGACATCATGAATCACATTTCTTTGGGTCCTTCCAATCCCGTCGTGAATATTCCCAAGACGGAATGCAGGGAACTGATCGAGGAGATCTATGAAATCTGAGAAAAACGATGGCAAGGAAGCTCTGGTCATATTCTGTTATCTGCCGATGTACGGGGTAGTGGTCGCGTTTCAGAACTACAACCCGGTTTTCGGCGTTTTTGACAGTCCGTGGGTGGGCTGGGGGAATTTCAAGTCCCTTTTTCAGTCGTACTGGTTTGAGATCATGCTGGTCAACACGCTGGAACTCAGCCTGTATTCCCTGCCTGTGAATACCGTGTTTGTCTGTTTTCTGTTTGCAGTCTGTCAATGCGAGTCGAATGTCTCTTTTTTTTCAATCCGCTCACAAATAACGATTGCTTGTACGTTCACACGCGATAAGTCCGCCATAGAATACTTTATCAAATTTTATTCTTTGTAGACTGCTTTATCTGAGAGTGATAGAAGTAGTTTATAATAATCGGCTTACCGGTGGGATTACGGAGGAAGGGTTCCTCGTCAATCACATATATAAAACCATTTGCCTTGGCATATTCCGTCACTTTTCTGTCTAAAATCTGCCAATAGGTCATGTCGTTTTTGTTATAAATCTGCTGATAGAGTGGCAGTAAGTCGGTATGCTTTTTGTCGATATATTCCATGATCTGAGTTTTGAAGTTGCCGCGCAGATTAAGGTTTTCCAGCCAGATATAGTCGCAGAAGTCCTTTATTTGCTCGAT
>CALVSU010000029.1 GCA_944359385.1 uncultured Clostridia bacterium
AGCATTTACAGCTTTGCGGCAAAGATCGGCGAGATCGTGCCCGAAGGCAAGCTGTCCGTCGCGCACGGAAGGATGGACAAAGCCGTCCTCGAAAACAGCATCCTGAAATTCTACGCGGGGGAAACGGACATTCTCGTTTCCACCACGATCATCGAAAACGGCATCGATCTGCCCCGCGCGAACACACTCATCGTCATCGATGCGGACAGACTGGGCATTTCCCAGCTGTATCAGCTGCGCGGCAGGGTGGGGCGCGGTTCCGCGCTCGCACACGCGTATTTCACGTTCAAGCCCGAAAAAGGCATGACGGAAACGGCGAGCAAGCGCCGGCAGGCGATCATGGAATTTACCGAGCTCGGCTCGGGCTTCAAGATCGCGATGCGCGATCTTGAGATCCGTGGCGCGGGCAGCGTTCTCGGCCGCGAACAGCACGGACACATGGACAAAGTCGGGTACGAGCTATACGCGAAACTTCTCAAAGAGGAGCTGACGGGCGAAGAACAGACGATCGCCGATCTCGACATCAAGGCGGACGCCTTCATTCCCGAAAAATACATTGAGGCGAGCGCCTCGCGTCTCGATTGCTATAAACAGATCGCCGAGATCCGCTCGGTGGACGATTATAAGCGGGTGTGCCTTTCCATGGAAGAAAATTACGGAAAGATGCCGCCGGAAGTGCTCAATCTGCTCGTGATCGCGGTGCTCAAATCATACGCGGCCAAATTCAACGTGCGCAAACTTACCGCGAGCGCGAAGGGGGGCAGGATCGAACTGCCTTCCGTAAACAGCCTTGCGGACGAGCGGTTGGCGGCGGCGCTGGAAAAATATGCTTCTTCCGTGCGGCTGGACATGACGAAGACGCCCGCCATCGAATTTGCGGGCGGCGGCGACGCGCAGAAAGTCATGCTCGGTATGACGAAATTCTTAAAGTATGCGGAAGGGGCGGCGTCTGCGCGCTGAAAGGCGCATTTCACGTGTATCCTTGCGAAATTTTTACGAGTTTTTCATAAAATACGATTGCTTTTATACGCAAAATAGGCTATAATTGTTTATATTGCGATTTCAACGGTATTCGGAGTAAATCAATGAAGAAAAAACTGATCACAATCATAAGTACTTTCTTGGCGGTCGTTTTCGGCGTGAGCATGTTCTCGGGCTGCGATCTTTTGGAAACGGACAACAAGAAAGATATGGAACAAGTCGTTGCCGAAGTCAACATCGGAAAAGACGCGGATTCTCTGAACAGTATGTTCAAGACCATCTTCGGCGCGGATTATGCGCTGAACGAAGGGGTCGCGGGCAAACTCGGCGACATCGTCACGACAGACAACGTTTATAAGAGAGATCTTGTGGCGTACTTTGTGAACTACGGCTACAACTATGTCAACAGTAACGGATATTCGTATACGGAAACGTTTGAGCTTCTGATGGAATCTCTCGTCAGCCGCAAGATCATGGTGCAGTATGCGGCGCTCTATTATCTGAGCGAGGGGCAGGTGGTCGTCGATCGCGACAGTCTCAGCCCCGACGTGCTCAAAGCGGTGGACGCGGCGCCCGACGGGAGCAACGAATACGGTTACAAGGTCGTTACGGGTACCGACGGCATCATCGTCAAAGACGGGCTCACCGTCGACGGGTATCTTGCCGTAAAAGATCAGGACGGTCTTTCGGGCGATGCGCAGGTCATTGCTTCGCTTGGGTATTTCCTTACCGAAGACGAAAAGAACTACGCCGAATATCAGTTGCGCCTTTCCATCAACAGCGCGATCGATTCCTATGAAAAAGAGATCGTGACCGCGGAGGAAGAGGAAACGAGTTCTTCCGATTCCGACAGGACGACGCCGACAGGAGCAAATACCCTTGACGAGAATTATTATCCTCAGAAAGATGACGGTTCTCTCGATTATCAGATCTACACGGGTTCCAACTATACGGAGGATCTCGGCGAATATGAGAAAGTGGACGGCTCTACGCCCATTTCCAGAAAGAAGGCGTATAATAAATTTATCGAGTCGCTTTCCCGCAACTACCTGAAAAACGATTCCGAATCTCCTTCCGACATCACCAAACTTTCCTATTATTCGATCGAACTGAAAACGCAGTACGAACAGATCCTCATCAATAAATTCTCCGATACGCTGGCATTAAACATGTCTGCGCAGCGCGAGAACGAAGATCTGCAGCGCAGATACAACCTGATGTATGATTCGCAGAAGGCGACGGCGGATGCGGGCACCTCGTCCGACTTCACAACCACGATGGACAGTATGTCCGATTCTTCTTTCGTGCTGTATTCTCCTTCGGCGGGGTACGGATTCGTTTACAACATCCTGCTTCCCTTCAATACCAGCCAGTCGGCGTATCTCACCGCATTCAAGAACAGCAATACGACGGCAGCATATTATGCGGAACGCAGCAAAATGGCGGAAAAAATCCTCGGCGAGGATCAGCGCTCCACCTGGTTCAACGGTGCCGAAGATTACAGTTTCGATGCGGACGAGGAGGGCGTCGACTATTACGGCAAAGACGGTTCCGCGCTCTCGTCTTACCTCTTCTTTAAAGACAGCTACACCAAGAGCGGAGACGGGATCGACCGCTATGCGGGCAAGTATCCTTACCACGGCGAAGTAACGCCCGAATCGGACGGCACTTATACCCTCGTTCCCGAAAAAATTTCCGTCGAGGATTTCCTCAACGAGTTCAACGGATACCTCAGTTATCTCGATGAAGACCTCTCCCTTACGGGCAGCTACGACGAAAATTTCTACACTTACGGCGCCGACGATTATATCAGCAGCTCCGCGAATTTCGAATATAACTATTCGAAGATGGTCTATTATAAAGGCCAGGTGAACGGGCTTGAAAATACGACGGCGGCAGATCTTTTGGAAAAGGGAAGCGCGTCTTATACCGCTCTTTCCGCTTTTAACGAATTGATGTTTGCATATTCGACGGATACGGGATGTCTCAATACCTATCTCGGCTATTCGATCGCGGCGGAAGGTTTCTCCACTTCGTATGTGCCCGAATTTGAATATGCGGCGCAGGAGGCGGTCAAAAAAGGCGCGGGCTCTATCTATGTGGTCGGCACCGATTACGGCTGGCATATCATCTATGTCACCATGCAGCTGCCCGAAGGAAGCGTCTACGGCGGATTCAATTATGGCGAAAGGACCACGGAGGGCACCTTCTCTTATTACTTCTATCAGACGCTCAAAGACGAGGTCTCTTCCTCGTATACGACGGATATGCAGAACCGCGTCATTGAGCTTTTGAACAACGATTCGAACGTCAAGCTGTTCAAGAGCAGATATAAAGATCTCACCAATCTCGGCTGAGAAGTCAAAACATCAAAAAACGAACGACCCGCGGAATTTCCCGCGGGTCGTTTTGACGTAAAATCCCGCCGCTTTTTAAGGAAGATAAAAAAATTTTAATTCGCGGCGAGATAGTGCTTCGATTCGTTTGCAAAAAGCGGGCAAATATAGTATAATAAGATACAGCGATACGGAAAATGCGAGAGTCGCCTAATGGTATGGCGCCAGCTTCCCAAGCTGGTTCCCGCGGGTTCGATTCCCGTCTCTCGCTCCATATTTATAAAAAGCGGAGTCAGATACAATCTGACTCCGCTTTTTATGGTTTCCGACTTCGGTTTTGGATTTCAGCTTCGGTTTTGGATTTCAGCTTCGGTTTATGATGTTAACTCTGCCTTTTGACTTCTGAGCGGCTTTGGGCTGCGTGTTTATGCGCGGTCCGAAGATTCAGTTGCAGGAGAGCAGTTTGCGCATGAGCTGGGAGCCCTGTTCGACGAAGATGCCCGTATTTTTTGCGCTTTCCTCGTCGTATCTGTCCGCGCCGCAGCCTTTTTGCGTGTCGCTTGCATAGAGAAGATAAGGAACCGGATCGGAAACGTGCGTTCTTACGGCAATGGGGGTGGGGTGATCGGGGCAGACGAGCATTCTGAACGGTTCTCCCGCTGCGGTAAGCCCTTCGACGAGCGGTTTTACCACTTTTTTGTCGATCTGTTCGATGGAATAGATCTTATGTGCTATGTCGCCCTGATGTCCGCATTCGTCGGGTGCTTCCATGTGGATATAGATAAAATCCAGCCCGCCGAGCAGTTCGCGGAGCGCCGCGTCCGCTTTGCCTTTGAAATTCGTGTCGTAATTTCCCGTCGCTCCTTCGACTCCTACGATCTTCATTCCTGCGAGGATGCCGATGCCTTTCACGAGGTCGACCGCGGAGATGACACCGCCTTTCAGACCGAATTTCTTTTCAAAGTTTTCGAGAGCGGGCTTTGTGCCTTCACCCCAGAACCAGACGGAGTTTGCGGGGTTTTTGCCTGCCGCGATCCGTTTTTTGTTGACGGGATGATCTTTGAGGAGTTCGTAAGACTTCTCCATCATTGAGCGATATACGTCGCCAAGCGGGCCTGCGGGCAGTCTGCCTTTTACGGGTTTTCCCGTGATGTCGTGGGGCGGCGTGAATTCGTGTCCCGTTTTTCCGTTTTTCACGACGAGGCAATGGCGGTAACTGACGCCCGCGTATAGGGTAAAAAGATCGCTGTCGAACTGCTGTTTGAGAGAAGCGATGAGCTCTTTTGCCTCAGCTGTGGAGATCTCGCCTGCGCTGTAATCGAGCAGGCGTTTGTCTTCGTAGTTTTCTTCGTCGCTGACGGTGACGAGGTTGCAGCGCAGGGTGACGTCCGTATCCGCAAGCGCTATGCCGATGGAGACCGCTTCGAGGGGCGATCGTCCGGTATAACAATCTTTCGGGTCATATCCCATCACCGACAGGTTTGCCACGTCGCTACCGGGTTTGAATCCGTCCGGCACCGTTTTGCAAAGCCCGACTTCCGCGCGCGATGCAAGCGTGTCGATCATCGGCTTTTTCGCCGTCTGCAGGGGCGTCTTCCCGCCCAGTTCTTCCAGTTTGTAGTCGGCCATTCCGTCGCCGAGCACTACGATGTATTTCATAACAGATCTCTCCGTAAAAATTGCACGGGATCAAAGAGTCTGCATTGGCTGCCGCCGCCGCGGAGGGCAGATCTTTTGGGGCGGGAGCCGCTGCGGGAACGTTGCGTGCGTTTTGTAAAAATTTGAAATCAGAGCTGCCAGTCGATGGGCGCGAGGCCGTGCGCTTTGAGGTATTCGTTGGTTTTGGAGAAGTGTCTGCAACCGAAGAACCCATTGAAAGCGGAAAGGGGCGAAGGGTGCGCGCATTCGAGGATGAGGTGTTTGTTCTTGTCGATGAGGGGCTTTTTCGAGCGCGCGTTACCGCCCCAAAGGATGAACACTAGGTGTTCTTTGCGATCGCTCAGGAGGGAAATGACGCTGTCTGTAAACCATGTCCAGCCGCAGTTTTTATGCGAGTTTGCCATGTGTGCGCGGACGGTCAGGGCGGTGTTGAGAAGGAGTACGCCCTCTTTTGCCCATTTTGTAAGATCGCCCGAGTCGGGAGGGGTGCAGCCGACGTCCTCTTTAAGTTCTTTAAAAATATTGACGAGGGAAGGGGGCGGCTCTATGCCTTCCTTTACGGAAAAGCAGAGCCCGTGCGCCTGTCCTGCGTTGTGGTAAGGGTCCTGCCCGAGGAGAACAACTTTCACGTTGTCGAAGGGCGTGAACCTGAAACAGTTGAAGATATCGAACATATCGGGGTAGACGGTATGCTGTGCGTATTCCTGTTTGAGAAAGGCGCGGATCTTCAGATAGTTTTCGCTTTCGAAGAGGGGGGCGAGCGCTTCGTCCCAGCCTCCGCCGAGTCTGATCATGTCAAAGCTCCTCCGTCATTGGTGTCGTTGAATTTTTAAGGTCAGTTGCTCGTTCCGATCTCGCGGAAGATAATTCCCATGTTTTCGGAGAGCGCGCTGAGCGCGCGGGAGAGGTTCTGCCTGTATTGCGAAACGCTCACGCCGCCGATCTTATTGGAGATGGATTTGTAAGCGAAAAGGGGCGTGCCCGTAAAATGTGCGACGTGCGCGATCGCGGCGCCTTCCATATCTCTTATATCTGCGCCGAGCGTCTGAAAGAGGGGGGCATCCGTCGTCGCGTTGGTGAGTTTGTCGCCCGTGGCGAGGGACGCGTAGGGAAACGCGCTTTTGCCTTCGCATAGGGGAATATAGGGAGAATCGTATTCGTCGAGCGTGCCTTTTGGGGTGCCGTTGATTTCGCTCAGGTCAAAATCGTACTGCACCGCCCGCGTGATGCGGAAAATTTTTGCGATCTGCGTCTTTTCTGAAATGCCGCCCGCAACGCCGAAGTTGAGCAGTTTGTCCGCTTTCAGCGCGGAAACGGAAAGCATTGTTGCGGCGGCGGCATTGCTTTTGCCGACGCCCGCGAGCACGAGACAGAATTTTGTGCCGAACGCTTCCGCCGACCATATCTTTTTGCCGCACAGCGTATATTCTTTTTCGACGGAGGCATGGACAAGAAGGGCGTCCGCTTCCTTCTGCATGGCGGTGATAACTGCGAGCATTTTTTCCTCATTGAGCGATTTTTATCGTCAGATTTTCTTTTATTTTATCACAAATGCAAGGGAATTAGCAAATTATCCGCAAGGAAAAACACAAAAATTGCAAATTGTTTTTCCGTATTGTGAAGGAAAGCAAATGTCTTTACATATTTTATCTGTTATGTTATAATGAAAAGGAAAAAATCGGCGGTCAGCGATCATGGAATACGTTTTTTTTGACATCGAGTGCGCCTGCGTATACAAAAACGTGGCAAAGATCTGCGTTTTCGGGTACTGCGTGTGCGACGAGCAGTTTCATATTCTGAAAAAAGAGGATATCCTCATCAATCCGAACGGGAAGTTTCATCTGACCGACCGCGGCGGCGACGGCATCGTATTGCCTTACGATTACGACGAGTTCAAGAAATATCCCGACTTTCCGCATTTCTATCCCAAGATCAAAGAGCTTTTGGAAGGGGAGGACAAACTGGTATTCGGTCACGCGGCGGTCAACGACGTCAAATATCTCTGCCTCGAAACGCGTCGCTATAAGCTCCCCTCTTTTTCTTTCAGATTTGCGGACACGCAGATCATTTATATGGCGATGACAAAGACCTTTGACAGGCAGGCGGGGCTGGAAGCTCTGACGCAGATCTTCGAGGTCGATTATACGCCGCACTGCGCAGCAGACGACGCATACGCCACAATGAAGATCGCCGAGGCGATGTGCGAAAAGGAAAACTGTTCCCTTCCCGAGCTGACGGAGCGGTACGCGCTCCGTTTCGGAAAGATAGACGACTATCAGTTTTCCAACTGCTCTTCGCAGAGCCGCAGCAAGTATATCAGCGACAAGATCAAAGCCAAGCGCGAAAAGGGAGAAAAGCGGGCGCATTTCAACGATTTTGTGTACGGTTACCGCGTGCGGCCGCAGTCGCGCGAGTTCAAAGGGCGCCGTTTCAGTTTTTCGAGGAGCATAGAAGAGGATCTTCCGCTCGCAAAGCGGCTCGTGAAGGCGATCGTCGCGCGCGGCGGCAGATATTCGCTGAAACTCACGGGCTGCAACGTGTTTGTGGAAGAGGACGGCGACGACAGCGTGCGCCGCGACGCCGCGCATAAACTTTACGGAGAAGGGGCGATCGGGGAGATCTATAAGCTTTCCGAATTCAAGCGGCTCCTCTGGGCGGAGGAAGAATGAATCTTCCCGAAAAATTTGCCGCAAGGCTGAAAGAGCGCCTTTGCGACGCGGAAAAATATTTTGCCTGTTTCGGCGATGCGCCGTATAAAGGAGTTCGTGCGAATACATTGAAGATCTCGTCCGAAGCTTTTCTTGCGGGCAATTATGTCGAGATCTGCGGCGAAGTGCCGTGGGAGAAAAACGGCTTTTATACGCGGGAAGAAAAGCCCGGCAGAAGCATCGCTTTTGCCGCGGGGCTTTTTTATGTACAGGAGCCGAGCGCGATGTGCGCCGCGCCTCTGCTGGGCGCGGAGGCTGGTGAAAGGGTGCTGGATCTTTGTTCCGCGCCGGGCGGCAAAGGCACGCAGCTTTCGGCGGCGATGGGCGGAGGGGGCATCCTCGTTCTCAACGAGAAAGTTCCGTCGCGCGCGGCTGTGCTTTCGGAGAACGCGGAACGCATGGGCGTCGCGAACGCGGTCGTGATCTCTGCCGACCCCGAGGCGCTGGAAGAGCGGTTCGCGGGATATTTTGACAAGATCCTCGTCGATGCGCCCTGTTCGGGCGAAGGGATGTTCCGCAAGGAGCCTGCCGCGCTTTCGGAATGGAGCGAGGAAAATGTCGCCATGTGTGCGGCGCGGCAGAAAAAGATCTTGTCAAGCGCGGTAAAAATGCTCCGCTGCGGGGGCAGGCTGGTCTATTCCACCTGCACGTTCGCTGAGGAAGAAGACGAAGAGAACGCCGCATGGCTGGCTTCCTGCGGGAGCGGGCTCTCTCTTTTGCACGAGCACAAGATCTGGCCGCATCGGGAACGGGGAGAAGGGCATTACGCCGCCCTTTTTGAAAAGGAGGGCACGCAGGAAGAGATGTCCTTTTCCGGAAAAAAACAGTTGCCTTTTGCGGACAAGAAAGCGGCTTCGCTGTGGCGTTCTTTTTGCAGGGAGCACATGCGCGCGGAATTTGCGGGAGAGCTGATGTCTTTCGGGAATTCCCTGTATCTCGTGCCGGAAGGGCTTTTCCCGCTCGGCGGCCTGAAAGTCCTGCGGGCGGGCATCCGCCTCGGAGAGGCGGTCGGCGACAGGTTCGAACCCGCGCACGCGCTCGCGCTTGCGGCGCCGAAAGGGGCGTTTTTCAACGAAAACCCGCTCTGCGATGAGGAGGCGGCTGCATATCTTCGCGGCGAGGAGACGCCCGCGCACTGCCAGAAAGGCTGGTGCGTCGCAACGTGGAAAGGCTATGCGCTCGGATGGGGCAAGGCGGTCGGCGGTGTGATGAAGAACAAGCTCCCCAAAGCTCTGCGCCGTTTCGGTTGCTGATCGGCGCGCAGACTGCGATCGACGGCTATCGGGTGTCGTTTGATTCTCCTTTTTGTTTTTTGAAAGACGGAGTGGGTTTTGCTCTTTTTTGCTTGCAATTTCTCCCGCAAAAGATTAAAATAAATATTGATAAATTCTGAGAGGTCATTTTTATGGAAAAGATAGACGGCGAAATCAAGAATGTATGCGTCGGTTACAAGGATTTTCCCGCGCACGTCGGCGAAGAAGTCGTGATGAAGGGGATGATCCACCGTATCCGCGAGATGACGGGCTTTGCGTTCGTCATTATCCGCACGGCGCGTGAAGTGGTACAGTGCGTTTATTCGCCTGATTTTTCCGAGTATCGCATGGATGAGAAAGTTGTGGAAGGCTGTGCGGTGAAAGTAACGGGCAAGATCGTCAAAGACGAAACGCGAGAAGGCAGATTTGAGATGCAGATCCACGGCATAGAGGTGCTTTCCACGCCCGCCGAGCAGATGCCCATCGTCATCAATAAAAAACAGCTGGACAACATCCCGCTCGATCTCAACCTGAATATGCGCCCCGTTACCCTTCGCAATCCGAAGGAGCGCGCGGTTTTTAAGATCCAGGAGGGCATCGCGCGCGGTTTCCGCGAGTTCTTGTTCTCGCAGAATTTCACCGAGATCCGCACTCCCAAGATCAACGCGCAGGGCGCGGAGGGCGGCGCGAACATCTTTAAGCTGGATTATTTCGGAAAACAGGTATTCCTCGCGCAAAGCCCGCAGTTTTATAAACAGATGCTCGTTCCCGTATATGAGCGCGTATTCGAAGTGGGACCCGTTTTCCGCGCGGAACATCACGACACTTCCCGCCATCTGAACGAATATATCAGCATGGACTTCGAGATGGGCTTTATCGACAGTTTCCATGATATCATGAACATGGAAACGGGCGCGCTCAAATATATCATGGCGCTTCTCAAAAAAGATTACGCTGAGGAGATCGCGCTTCTCAACGTGAATCTGCCCGAGATCACGGAGATCCCGTTCGTGAAATTCATGGATGCGAAGGAGATCATCACCAAAAAGTTCAAAAAGAAGATCACCGATTACCGCGATTTCGAGCCGGAAGAGGAACAGCTCCTCGGCAAATGGGCGAAACAGGAATTCGGTTCCGATTTCCTTTTTGTTACCCATTATCCTTCGGAAAAGCGTCCTTTCTACGCGATGGACGACCCCGAAGATCCCGCATACACATTGAGTTTCGACCTTTTGTTCCGCGGCATCGAGATCACGACGGGAGGTCAGCGTATTCACGATTACAACGAACAGATCGCAAAGATGAAGGCGCGCGGCATGAATCCCGATGATTTCGAAGGATATCTCATGGCGCATAAATACGGTATGCCTCCGCACGGCGGTTTGGGGCTCGGACTGGAGCGCATCACCATGCACCTTCTCGGCTTTAAAAACGTCCGCAGCGCTTCCATGTTCCCGAGAGACATCAACAGGGTCACGCCGTAACGCGCGGCAGAGGTGTTTGCAAAGAAGGCTCTCTTTTTAACAAGAAGACGATATCAAGACGATCTCGCCTCTTTAACGTGCGGACAATATAAAGACAAAACACGGCCCCCGCAGGGAGATCCTGCGGGGGCTTTCGCTTTGTCCGGAAATCTTTTTTGCCTCGCGCAACGGGCGCGGGAACTGTTTTGTCTCGCGCAAGCCGCTCATGCGGAATGTTTTTTTCTGTAGGCGTAAGGGGTCATGCCGTAAGTTTTTTTGAAAAGGGCATGGAAATGCGTTTTGTTTTCGTAGCCGACGGTGCGGATGATCTCGTCCACGTTGAGACGGGTGGAAGAGAGGAGCTTTGCCGCGACGGCGAGCCGTTCCTCCTGCAGAAGGTCCTGAAAATTTTTGTGCAGGACGCGCAAAATCTTTCTCGACAGGTAAACCGGATTGTAGCCGAGGGAGTGTCCGAGGTCGGACAGGGACGCTGTGGGGTATGTCTGGCGGATGTAGGAGAGGACATCGTTTCTGAACTGGGTCTCGGGCGAAGAAAAATGATAAGCGTTCGCGATGGTCTCGCGGTAGTGCGCCAGATAACAGAAGAGCAGGGCGACCAGCTGGGTGAGAAGGGTATGGTCTTGTTTTTCGCTCTCCGCGATGCCGTAGATGAGGTTGTCCATCAGGTTGCGGATGGGAAAGATGTCTTTTGTGCGGAAATAGAGATATTCCGCTTCCCCGTTCGGGTCAAAATTTCTCGTGAGAAACTGACTGATGACGGGGTTGTTTTCCACATTGTGGAAGATGTACTGTAAAAAGGCGTTGGAGAGAATAAAGTTGATCCCGACGTCGTCCTGCCCCGCGCGGGCGATGCTGTGCCGCGCGTGCTTGTTCAGAAAGAGGATGTCTCCGCTCTGCAGGGCAATGCGCGTGCCGTTGACGGTGTGCACGATCTTTCCCGAATAGACGTACATGAATTCCATGTAATCATGTCCGTGTTCGGGGAAATCGATAAAGCGGGTATGCAGGCGCATATCCATCTGTTTGTCGCCGCCGAGCAGTTTTTTGCTGTTGACGATGAACTTTTCCGAAAAGGAATAATCCGTCTTCTGTATTTTGCCTCCGCCGAGGATCTCCCGCTCTTCTTCGGAAAGACGGGTCAGTTTTTCGATAATTGTTTGTTCCATGCTTTCATTGTATCATCTATATACTTAAAAGTCAAGTATCGTTACTTTTTTAATAGAATTATGACATTGATTGATTTTTATGCCTCTGTTATAATATAGGCAAGGAGAACGGAGATGAAAAAATATCTGGCGATCGATATAGGAGCGAGCAGCGGCAGACACATTGTCGGCTATATGGAAAACGGTGTCTTGAAGACGGAGGAAGTTTACCGTTTTCCGAACGGGGCAAAAGAAGCGAACGGGCATCTTTGCTGGGATACGGAACATCTTTTCGGGGAAGTGAAAAAGGGGATCGCGGCGGCGATCGCGCGGTTCGGAGCGATCGACAGCCTTTCGGTGGACACATGGGCTGTGGACTATGTGCTCATGGACAATGATCGCGAGATCCTGCCCTGTTACGCTTATCGCGACGGTCGCACGCAGGAGAGCATTCCCGCGGTGCACGCGGCGTTGCCTTTTGAAGAACTGTACGAGCGGACGGGCATACAGTTTCAGCCGTTCAATACGGTGTATCAGTTGTATGCGGACAAACTTGCGGGCAGGCTGGACGGCGCGACGGGTTATCTGATGCTTCCCGAATATCTTCTGTACAGGTTGACGGGGGTAAGATCGCACGAATATACGAACGCGACGTCAACGGGACTTGTCAACGCTCTTTCGCACGAATTTGACAAAGAGATCGTCGGCAGGCTGGGACTGCCCGAAAGCATCTTCAACCCGCTCTGTCAGCCGGGCGCCGTTTTAGGCGGACTCAAAGAGGAGATCGCGCGAGAGGTGGGCGGAAACATCACGGCGGTTCTCTGCGCGACGCATGACACGGCGAGCGCCGTGCTTGCCGCGCCCGTGGGCGCGGGGTTCGATGAGCCGTATCTTTCCAGCGGCACATGGTCTTTGCTGGGCATCGAACAGCCGCTTGCACATACGGACGAAGAGAGCCGTGCCAACAATTTTTCCAACGAGGGAGGACTGGGTTTTACCTTCCGCTATCAGAAAAACATTATGGGGCTGTGGATGCTGCAATCGGCGCGCAAAGAAATGGGGCTTGGCTTTGCCGAAGCGGAAAAGCTTGCCCGCGACAACGCGTGCGATGCGGTCGTGGACTGCAACGACGCGGCGTTTCTCGCGCCGCAAAGTATGTGCGCCGCGGTGCGCGAAAAGGCGGGCGCGCTGACAGACGGGCAGCTCCTGCATTGCATTTACAACAGCCTTGCGCATTGCTATAAACGTGCGCTGGACGAAATGGGCAAAAAGCTGGGCAGAAAATTTGTATGCCTGCACATCATCGGCGGGGGGAGCAAAGACGCATACCTCAACGAGCTCACGGCAAAAGTTGCGGGCGTAAAAGTGACGGCGGGACCTGTGGAAGCGACTGCTCTCGGCAATCTTCTCGTACAGATGATCGCGGGCGGCGAGTTCAAAGACATCGGCGAAGGGAGAGAGGTGATCGGCAGATCCTTCCCGACGAAAGAATTCATCTGATCAGAGACACGGACAAACAGAAAAATAAAAAAGGAGAGCAGATACATGCAAAGATACGAACAGGCAAAAGAAATGTTCGCGCGTTATGGCGCGGACACGGAGCAGGCGATCCGCACGCTCGCGCAGATCCCCGTTTCCGTGCATTGCTGGCAGGGCGACGACGTCGTCGGGTTTGACGGCGGCGGGGCGGCGAGCGGCGGGATCCAGACGACGGGCAATTACCCGGGCAGGGCGAGGACGCCCGAAGAGCTGATGGCGGACATCCGTTTCGCGTTTTCTCTGATGCCGGGCAAAAAGCGTCTCAACCTGCACGCGAGTTACGCGATTCTCGGCGATGACGCGGGCAAAGTCGACCGCGACGCCTATCTTCCCGCGCATTTTGCGCCGTGGGTGAAATTCGCCAAAGAGATCGGGCTGGACGGGATCGATTTCAATCCCACTTATTTTTCGCATTCCTTGGTGAAAAACGGGCTGACACTTTCCAGTCCCGACGAGAATGTGCGCAAGTTCTGGGTGCGCCACGGGCAGGCGTGTCTGAAGATCGCGGAATATTTTGCGGAAGAGATGCATTCGCACTGTCTTGTGAACATCTGGATCCCCGACGGCATGAAGGACGTGCCCGCAGACAGGCTGGGGCCGCGCCTGCGTCTGAAACAATCGCTTGACGAGATACTTTCCGTAGATTATAATAAAGAAAAGGTGCGCGTGGCGGTGGAAAGCAAGGTGTTCGGCATCGGCGTGGAGAGTTATACCGTCGGCAACAACGAATTTTATCAGAATTACGCGGCGACGCGCGGCATCTGCTGTCTTCTGGACAACGGTCACTATCACCCGACAGAAACGGGGTGCGATAATATCCCCGCATTGCTCGCGTTCTACG
>CALVSU010000030.1 GCA_944359385.1 uncultured Clostridia bacterium
AATATATGCACTGCGTCCCATCGATCGGCCCCTCAGCGACAAGTTCGGATCCGCCGTATTCATTGGTCTTCATAAAACCGAAATCCACAAAACTTTCCGCGCCGTCAAAAGTCATCGTGCTCCCGAATTCGTAACCTGACTCGGGAACGTCGATCTCCTCAACCGTGACGTCGTCAATGGCGATCTCATTGTATAAGTACATGCCGAACTGAATAATATAGTCGTCAAACACGCCCTCGGTGATCTCGCCGTTGACTTTATAGGAAACTTTACGCAGATAAAATTCCACCGTTGCCGATTTTACGACGCCGATCTCATCCGTCATGCCGAACTTGTAAAGTCCCTGATCGCACTGATAGTCCATCCCCTGACTTTCGGGCCGCGCATTGACATAGAAGAAAGGACCGCCCACAGACCCCGTGCCGTCGTAACGCGAAAGGATCTTGTATTTGAACGTGAGCCTGTATGCCTTGCCCGTTTCCATCCCCAGATACTGCGCTTTGGATTGCGCAAAGGGGATCCACTCCCAGCTCGTACCGATGATCGGGTCTTCCACATACCCTTTGAGGGAAACATTTCCGCTGATCACTTCGTCGGGATCCTCCGTCATGATCCCCCATTTATTCGTGCTGCTGTAATTCCAGGACGCTTTACCGAAGGATTTTGTCTCGAAATCTTCCGTGATCCCGAATCCCCCGTTCACGTCATAAGGCGTGTTCTCTTCTTCGGGGATATCCTCGCCGCCGATCGCCGTTCCTTTTGCCTCTTTGGTGATGATGATGTTGTCCACCGAATACATACCGCGGTTATGCACGCCGAACCAAAGTCTTTCTTTGACGTCCGATGTGCGGAAAGTGACGGTAAACTGTCTGGGCTCGGAATCGGGCCTTTCATACCACTGCATCACGTCGTCGCTGCTTTCGCCCGAATTACCCAGCGACAGGAAAAAGTATCCGCCATTGCCGACATCCGATACGCCGCGCATATCGAAAGTGACCGTATATGTGGAATTCGCATCCAGCAGATCGCTGCTAAGCCCGTAAGAATGCCCCTTTTCATCGCTTTCGATGAGCATGGAATTGCTGCCGCTCACGATCTCTTTATCCGTCTGCGTGAGGTAAGCATAGTCATTCCCGACAAATACGTCCTTCTTTTCGTCATAGCCCTTTTCAAAATCGGTATAGTATCCGCTGACTTCCTGCAAGACGCATTTTCCGATCGTCAGCTTGTCAAAGTTGTCGCTTGCAAAACAGATCTTATAGTCGTCATAATCGCCCGTCGTGAACCGCACCGTTCGGTAACTTCTCTCCTCGGAAACATCCTGCCATTTCATATAGCCGCGCGTAGCGGATTCGCCGCCTTTTTCGCTCGCCGCGTATACTTCGTACCCGTCGTAGTTATTGAACGTGAAGTTTTCCAGGCTGAACCCGGGCGTATATTCAAACGTCAGCTCATAAGTTGTATTCGCTTTGAGCGTCAGGTCTTTGATCTGACGATACGAATAAGATTTGCCCAGCTTAGGATTGGATATATTGTTTTTTACCTTAATATCGCCGAGAATATAATGTTTGTCGCCGTCGGTATCCCCGCCGTTGCCGAGCGCGATGACAGGCTCGCCCGTCTCTTCGTCGACCAGCGCGACCGCAAGACTATACGTGCCGTTTGCAAGATCATCGGGCAATTGAATACTCGAATACACATTCATCGTTTCGCCGTTGAGCAAAGATTTTAAGTTGATGTCCTTGTTCAGAGCGGAAAAAACGGTTTTGCCTTCCGCGTCCGACAGCGAGATCTGCAGAGGATAATCAAACCAATACCTTCCCACGCCCGAATTGGAGAACTGCGTGAGAATGTCGATCTCGTTGCCCGCGCTGACTTCTTCGGGATAGGTAGCTTTATCGATCGCAAGGCGGTATCCGAATTTTTCGTTGCCGCGCGCATACAGATAATCCACGCCGAGGTCATAGAGAGCCTGCACATTGACGTTTGCCCAGCCCAGCACCGTGCAATAGTTCGGACGAAGTTTGAAAAGTATGTTGTCTATCCCCTCCATCACATTGAATGCGGGATACGGCTGCAACTGGTCTTCAAAGCTGGAATAATATTCCGCCATCAGAGGCACGCGCTTCCCCGAACGGATGTAATCGGACGCGATGCGTTCGTCGGTATTGTACATCAGAACGCCCGCTCCGCCATTGCGGCGGAAGCCGATATCCGATTGCGTCATCGCGTAATCGAAAGCGCCCCAATACAGATAATCTTCGTATGTCGGCGTCGGCTTTTGGTTGATGTTTACGTTCGGGTCGGTATTGTCGCGGTACTCCCACGCCGCACACAGCGAAAGAAACTGTCCGTCCAGTTCGAAAGCGTCCACCCAATGGTTTATGATGTTGGAAAGCTGTTCGTTTCTGTCCTCGTAGCTCTCAAAATCGTAACCGCTGTGCCATTCGCCCCAGACACCGTAACCCAAAAGGTCTATGGACTCTACAGGCTTATCCTTGATATATTTGTTCAGTTCGGCAAGGAACAGATCCAGATGTTTCAGGTAATTCGGATCGGTCACATCCACCGCTTCATAATACCCGACAGGCGTCTGACCGTGCGCCTCATACACTTTGGTCGCAATGTCATATTTGTCGATCAGCCAGAGCGGACAAGCCACGTAAGAATTCGGAACAAATGTGCAGTCCACCGTGATACGGATGTTGAAGCGTTTGCCCTTCGGCGTCCAGTAATCGA
Organism: uncultured Clostridia bacterium; assembly: GCA_944359385.1. Classification (GTDB taxonomy): domain Bacteria; phylum Bacillota; class Clostridia; order Christensenellales; family Borkfalkiaceae; genus Borkfalkia. Next base: position 2,740 of record CALVSU010000030.1, read on the forward strand.
ACACGTCGTCGACCGCAGACCAGTCGTAGACCCCTTCTTCCTTCTCGATCAGCGCCCAGGAAGTCTGGATGCCGATGCAATCCACCATCGGGATATCTCCGCACCCTCCGATATCGGCTAGCCCCGTATACATGGGCTCTTCGAGAGATACCCAGCCCATGCCGGGATTGTGCAGGTTCCCCGTGATCTTTTCGGGATATACGTTTACATATCCTGCCTGCGTTTTGTTCTGCGGTATCGACTTTGCACAGCCCACACCGCTGAGCGCAAACACCAGACAGAGAAGAACGCTGATGATTATTTCAAGGATTTTCTTTTTCTCAGCCAGACAACCAGCCATACCGCACCTCCTATTACAACGACACCTGCTGCGCTGCATCCGACGATCAGCCCGACAGGCACAGGCTCTTTATCTTCCGGATTCTCAAAGTCCGGAACATTGCTGTCACCGTCAACAGTGCTCTCTCCGATCGCGCTTACCGTCAGGGTCAGCTGCGCTTCGGTCTCGCAATCCTCATAATCTTTTGCCGACGCCTTCACGGCGATGACGATGCTCTCTCCTTCATATGCTTCGGGAACGGTGACCGTCAGCACATCGTCCTCCCATGCCAGCACGACTCCCTGCGCCTGCGTTGACACGGAAACGTCCACTTCGCCGTCATAGCGCACGATCAGCGGGAAATCTTTTGTATTGCCCTTTACGATGTTCACGTTCGCGCTCGGCAATTCTATCTCGGGATAAACCGCATCCTGCACTTTGAACACCAGCATCGTCGTTTTTACAATACGGGGATCCCTTTCCAGCGTGATCGTCAGCTGAACGTTAAAATAATCGCTTTCACACGTTTCATACACGTCGACCGTCAAAACAGAGCCGTCCCAGGAAACCTCGCCGTCCGTGATCGGGCAGGCGGCGCTGAAAATCAGCGTTTCTTCCGTATCCGTTACGCGGACATCGGAGATCGTGTGGGTCCTGCCCCTGTACAGCGTCGGCGTCTGTCCCGGAATGACAAAATTCGGAAGAACAGGCGTATCTACGGGCACGGAAACCGTTTTGCTCACTGCCGCGAAAGAACGGTTTTCGGGATATGCTTTCAGTTCTATGTCCAAAGACGCATCCGCGAATTCAAACGGGATCGCCGAAACCGTTACCGTATTCCCGTCCCACGCAGCCGTGATCCCGCTTTCGGCGACGATCGCTTTATACGTCAATGCGCCGTCAGGCTCAGCCGACGCCGTGGCGGCAAACGTGAACGGTTCTTCCTTTTGCTGTTTTTCCGAAGGCACCGTCGCGGCGATCGTGATCTCGGGCAGAGGCGTAACGCTGACGGAAGACAACACGGGCGCATCGCCGCTTCTCACCAACGACAGATCGTCTAAGAGCAACGTTCCGCCGCCATGACAGAAAAAGCGGATCCCGTTATAATCGCTGATATCGTCCGTAAAGAAAGTGACCGTGAGTACCGCAATCCCTTCAGATTCTTCCTCGAGCCAATATCCGACCACACTGCCGGGAGCGTGCGACGGCCCGTTGTAACCAGGTTTCCCCTTGATGTATTCTATATCCACGACATTGTTGCCGTCGATATCTTCGTTAAAACCGAAATAAATATCATTTGTATCGTCTTCGTGATCGATCGTCACGCCGAACTTATATGCCGAGCGCTGTATCACATTATAACGGAAACGGAGCGTGTAAAGCGAATCAGGCTGAATGGGCGTCTTCCAATCCAGCAGATATTTCCATTCGTTTTCCCCGAATATTTCCGATCCGTCCAATAGCACGGAAGCCGCGCCGTTGATCACCTGACTGTCTGTTACATACTGCGCGGAATGCAGAACAATGTTTTCGCTGTCGTACTCGAAAGCCTCCGTCTCTGCCGCTGCTTCTTCCCGATCATAGATCCCTTCATAGACCATGTAATCGTCGATCAGGATATCGATCGGCGCGCTCGTCCCGTTCGAGACCGTAGGACGGAAGACGCCGCCTCCCGACTTGGCGACAAAAACGACACGGACATCGAAGTAATCTCCGCGGTCCGCGACGCTGATGTCCAATTTATCCGCGTGTTTCCACATCAGCGCTTTCGTGTTCAGATTTATCTGTCCGCCGTGCCCCCAACCCCAGCCGCAATCGAATGTCATCGTCACGCCTTCGGGCTGCTTGGATATTTTGAAAAGTACGCTGTACAGTTTCCCCTGTTCAAACTTAAAAGAATCGGTTTCGTTGAGGATCGCATTCTTCGCACCGCCGTCGACTCCGTACCCGGCATCGAATGTGATCTTGTAAGATCCGCTTCCGTTGAGCGCCTCTTCCTCAGATGAGACAGACGCCGTCGGGCCGCCTGCCTCCGGATTCGGAAAGAACATACTGTTCCAACTCATCGTCCAATCCGCCGACGAAGGATGATAATCGAAATTGTTGGCGGAAACGAGTTTCGCCTGCGGCAGCGCAAATTCCTTCCCTTCGTAAATGAACAGATCGTCAAAATAGATCTTCTGCTCCGCACCGCTGTCGTTATTGGCAAGAAGCATGAACTGCGTATCTTGCGCCACAAAATTCAAGGTCAGCGTATATACGTCGCCGTCTTTTGTGACAGAGCCCGTCATATTGCCATAATAATCCGTATAGGTCAGTTCCGACAGATCGAACATGCCCGATTGCACCGAACCCCATCCGATGCGCGCCGTCAGATCAAGTTCGGAGCGGACTTTGAGTTTTACGGTATATTCCGTCCCGACCGACAGTGAGAACGCACTGGTATCTGTGCAGAGGATCACGTCGTTCATGCCCACGGGATAGTCGAGACGGAAAGCCCCCTCGCCGCCGATCACTTCCTCTTCGTCCGTCACGATGACATAATCAGACACCGATTGATTGGGCTTTAAAAACAGAACGCTGCCGTTGTTGCCCGGATAATCAAAGGTATTGACGACCAGCAAAGACGAACAGTCCTGTGCCGCGTCGTCTGCGCGGGCGCCGCGCGCCCACTGTTGCATCATCAGCCCGAACAGGCAAAATAAAAACAGTATGCCCGTTACGATGAGTGCCGTAAACTTTACTTTGGTTCTCATTGTTTCCCCCCACTATTTAAACTTTTAATCCGGATGCCACGATGCCGCGCGTAAACGCTTTCTGACAAGTAAAGATCACGACGATCATCGGCAAACTGAAAAGAACGCAACCCGCCATCACCCGATGCCAAGGCGTTACGCTGTTCGCGACGAGATATTTGCTCAGACCGATGGACAGCGTGTACTGATCCGGATCGGTCAGGTAAATGCTCGGCCCTACGTAATCGCTCCAGGAACCGTTAAAAGAAAAGATAATCATCGTGGCAATGATCGGCATACACTGCGGCAGGAGTATTCTGATCAGGATACCCAATCTTCCGCATCCGTCGATCAAAGCCGCTTCGTCCAAGTCCTTCGGGATCGCCATCAGGAACTGTCGGAACATAAAGATAAAAAACGCCGAACCGCCGATCGAAGGAGCGATCAGCGGGAGCATCGTGCCCAGCCAGTTGATCTTGTTGTAAATGATGTACTGCGGAACCAGAGTGACCACCCATGGCAGCATCATTGTGGCAAGCAGAACGGAAAAGAATATATTTTTTTCGCGCGTCCTGTTTCTGGCAAACGCATATGCCACGGAGATCGAAGCCGCAATACCGATGACCATATTGCTCACAACGATGATCATCGTGTTTTTAAACAGCAACGGCATTTCGATCTCAAAAAAAACTTCTTTGTAATTGACCAAACGGATCGGATCGGGCCACACGGGCGGATTCATGAAGATGAGCGAAGATTCCGGCTGCACCGAGCAGATGAGCATCCAGAGAAACGGAATAATCAGGATGCAGGAAAGAATGAGCGCAACCGCAAAACAAACGATATCCCCGATCAGCTTTCTTGTCTTTTTTGTGCGCACCAACGGAAGGGCACGTTTTTGCTTGTTTTCAGTTTTCAGCATTTTACCCCTCGTAATACACAAATTTATTCGTCACGCGGAAGAATACCACCGTGATCAGCCCTACGACAAAGAAAATAAACCAACTCATCGCCGAAGAATATCCGATGCCGTATCCGTCCATCCGATACATATTCTGCACGACCACCATCGTCATGGTCGTTGTCGAATCGCCCGGCATCTGCAGCAGCGACATTTCCGCATACGCCTGCAAAGCGCCGATGATGCCCGTGATCAGCAGATAAAACAGCGTGGGACTGAGCATCGGCACGACGATGTGAAAGAATTTCTGTACGGCATTCGCGCCGTCCAACTCCGCCGCTTCCATCTGGCTTACGGGTACATTTTGCAGCGCCGCCAGCAGAATGATCATAGAAGGCCCGATACCGCACCATATGCTCATCAGCAATACGGACCCCATCGCGTTGTCATAGCTCGACCATTTGACGGGACCCAGCCCGATATTGCCGATCAGAAAGTTCAAAAGACTGAAATCGTTGGAAAACAACTGACGCCACACGATCGTGCTTCCCACGATCGGGATCATCGCCGGCAGATAGATGAGCGTTCTGAAAAGTTTTGTGCCGGGCATTTTCCTGTTGAGCAGAACAGCCACCAATAAAGACACGATGATCCCCACAGGAACGCGGATGATCGCATACGTGAACGTGTTTCCGATCGATTTCAGAAAAAGTCTGTCTTCAAAAATATATTTGAAGTTTTTAAACCCCACAAACGTCGGTTCGACCACATTCATATTGAAAACATGGATCTTATAGAAGCTGTAATATACCGACGTCAGCATCGGAACAATGGTAAACGCCAGAAACCCTATGATCCAAGGACTGAGAAAGGCATAAAACCAAACCCTTTCCCGCCCGTTCGCTTTTAATTTTATCATCGTCTCACATACCTTTCCTCAATCCTCAGTGATCGCTTTGTCGATCTCTTCCTTGATCGTGTTCAGAAGTTCGTCCATCGTCGCGATCTTTCCTTCCACCCAGTTGCCGAGATAGGTGCCGAAGATCGTATCGATCGTTGCGCCCGAGATCCGGGGGTTATAATATTGCAACGTCGTGTAATCCCTGCCGAGCGCCATAAAGATCTTGTTATATTTGAGGATGTTCGGATCGGTGACATACTCTTCGCTCAGATAATATTTTTCGGCAGCCGACTGCGTTGCAGGAATGTTGAACCCGCTCGACGCCATGATCTTGGCGCCTTCGGTCATGTAAAACTCCAAAAACTTATAAGCGCCTTCTTTCTTTTTCTCCGTCGTGCCCGCATAAATGCTCATCGCAACGGCGCCGGACGTGAGGATCGGACGGGGCGCCTGGTCTCCGTCCCATGCAGAATCAGGCATGGGTGCGGGCGCAATGCCGATATCGATCCCTTTGCCCACCCAGTTATAGGAAGGCACCGCCCAGCTCCCATAAAAAACCGTGGCGACCTGCTCGTTCGCAAACATCTCGCCCCCGACCGAAAGCGCACTGCCGGAAGGCGAAGGCGCAGACTCACCTTTCGTCAGATCGGTATAATACTCGAACGCTTCGCGCACGCCCGCATTGATCTCCATTTCCGATTCGTCTTCCGTAAACCAGCTGTAACCCGTCTGCTCGATGAATTCCTGCAGGTGCATATACGGAACATAGTCCATCGTCGTGCCGTACACCGCGCCCTGTCCGCCTTTGTTGACGGTCAGTTTCTTCGCGATCTCCACAAACTCCGACCATTTCAGGGGATCGGGGATATTCGCCGTACCGTCCGCATTGAGCGTGACCTCCGGGATCACGATCTGGTCGTTGCCCGCAACGCCCGCGTATTTGCCGGTGCGCGTGTTATACTGCTCTACAAGCCCTTTGTTGAATACCAGCGGGAAAGAACAACACCAGTCCTTGATCAGCGCGTGAAGACCGCCTTCGCCGATCGTACCTGTCGAGGCGTCGTAGCGGTATCCGTCGTTGAGCGGGAACAAATCATCTTCCAGCTCCTGACCGATATACGGGCTCATGTCCGCCAGCAATCCCGATTTTGCAAAGAGCGCGAAATTGCTCGGCTCAACATGAAAAATATCGGGTGCGTTTCCGCCGCCGATCTTCTGGATGACATTGTCCGAATACACGCCGCCCGCCGCAAATTCATAGTTGATATCGTACTGGGGATACGCTTTTTCGAACGCTTCTTCCACCTGCCCCATCAGTACCTGATCGTTGGTGTTGCCCCATGTGTAGAAGTTGATCGTCGTCTTGCGGCCCGAACCGCCCCGATCATCGCTTCCGCAAGCCGTCACCGTCAGCGCCATTGACAGCGCCAGTGCGCAAACCAGTACTTTTTTGAATCTCTTGAACATTTTTCCCCTCCGATTTAATTTATATTTTCTGACTTTCAGTTACACGATCCAGCGATTCAGCTCCTCCGAGATGCTTTCAAATGCAACTTTCGGCAGAATGATGAAATGTCTGCCCTTTTCCTCTTCCCGAAAAACACTTTTTCCGTCAGGAAAAATGGTCACCTTCCCCGCTTTACCGCAAGTGAGAAGTCCGCCGCCGTCCGTCGCCGCAAAATATGCGGTGATCGGGTCCCAGCTCTGACGCTCCCCCGAAGTATTCCAACGCAAATTGAAACGGCGATAGCACTCGCCTGCGGGATGTCCCTCTTCTTTTAACACGTTTTTGCCCGTAAACACCCGATTCCCGAGCTCAAACGGTGAAAAATAAACAGGACAGGGACAGTGTTCCGTCACATATTGCGCCGACGGGATGTCCTGCACGATATTGTATTCCACATCCACAAGATTGCCCGCATAATAAGAATCGGCGAAACATCCTCCCATGATATATAGGGCTTCGACCTTCTCGCGAAAGAGCGAGATCCCGTCCATGTCGGACAAATCGTCCCCTTTGCTTTTCAGATACAGGGCGACGTTTTTCAGCGGCCCGACGGCGACGAGGCGGATCTTTCCCTGCGTGACCGAAACGGCCCTGCGGAATACCCGCACGCTGTCCTCCGTTTTTTCGCCGCCCTGCCTGTCGAAATATCCCGCATATATATTGCCGTCTTCGTCGCCCAGGAAAGGCTCCCCTTTCAGCTCCCCGACGGGAAACCGAACTCCGTAATGCTCCGCGATCGCGCGGATGCAATCCGCCGCGCCGCGGCGGGTCGTCGTGCTGGCAGCGCCGACGATCTCCGCCTGCTTCGCCCTGCTCAGATTGCACAGAAGGCTGAGCGCGCCCGCATCGTCGGAGTCTCCCCCGATATCCGTATCAAAAAATATTTTCAACATACGCGGCTCCGAAAAGATCAGTGATATTCGGGGAGCCAGTCTTTGTGCGCTTCAAACAGATCGTCGCACAGGCTCCTGATATCGTCCAGGCTGAGCTCGGCCGCCGTATGCGGATCGAGATAAGCCGCCTGATAGACCGCTTCTTTCTTTCTTGTCCTGGCGGCTTCGATCGTGAGAAGCTGCACATTGATATTGGTGCGGTTGAGCGCGGCAAGCTGCTGCGGAAGATCTCCTATATAACAAGGATTTACCCCGTTCCGATCGACCATGCAAGGAACCTCCACGCACGCTTCTCGGGGAAGATTGGTGATCAGACCCGTGTTCAGCACATTGCCGTTGATCTTATAGGGAATGTCCGATTTCATCGCCCGAATGATCGGCGCGGCAAACTCACGGCTGCGCACATGCTCGATGTCCTGATTCGAAACAAGCTCTTCCCTTCTTTTGATCCACTCCGCGATCTGTTTTTCGCAACGCCTGGGATATTCGTCCAGCGGTATCTTGTAACGGTCGATCAGCTCCGGATATCTGGACTTGATGAAGTAAGGATTGTATTCGGCTGTATGCTCGCTCGACTCGGTATTATAATACCCAAATCTGTGCATCATGTCATGCCGCACAAGATCCCAGGACATTTCTTTTTCATATTCCCCCGAAAGGCTGCGACGCTTGATCTCGGGATACATATCATTTCCGTTTTCGTCTTCGATCTCCAACAGCCACGCCTGGTGGTTGATCCCCGCTATCTTCGATTTTGCAGACGCGATCTTGTCTTCAAGCCCCAGAGATTTGTAAAGTCCTTCCACGCAAACCTGAACGCTGTGACACAGCCCGACCGTATTCAATTTCAGTTCGCGGATGAGGTAACCTGTCAGTATTGCCATCGGGTTCGTATAATTGATGAACAGCGCGCGCGGGCAACACGTCCGCATATCCTCGGCGACCCCTTCCAGCACGGGAATAGTGCGCAACGCGCGGAAAATACCGCCGATGCCCAGCGTGTCGGCGATCGTCTGGCGCAAGCCGTACTTTTTGGGAATTTCAAAGTCTGTCACCGTGCAAGGCTTATAGCCGCCGACCTGAATTGCGTTAACGACAAATTCTGCACCCTGCAAAGCCGCTTTTCTGTCCGTATAAGAAACGACCGTCGCTTTCCCTGCATACTTTTTGTTTATATTTTTTAACATAAGTTCGGAATCGTTCAGACGCTCCCGATCAATATCATAAAGCGCAATTTCAAATTCGCCGAGCTCGGGCGTAAGGATACAATCGCCTAAAACATTTTTGGCAAAAACCGTACTTCCCGCCCCTAAAAAAGTGATCTTAAACATACCTCTCTCCTTTTTGAAACAATTAAAAATATTGATCCAATATCTTTAAAACCATTGTACTAAAAATTTTTTTGTGATACAATAGCAATTGTCGGTTATATTTTAATTTTTGTCTGTTTGCAGGTCCATAAAATGGAAATTTTACATTGCCTTTTTGAAAATCTCAACCCCGAGAACGTCGATCTGAATATCATAAACTGCGGTATCCAGTATCCGAATCCGTCGCATAAATACGGCCCGATCATCCGCGACCACCATATCTTACAATATGTCAGGCTCGGCCGCGGCTTTTATGAGCTCAACAACAAAACATACGAACTCGGCCCAGGGGACTTGTTTTATATTCCCGCGGGATTCCCCAATTCTTACCGTTCCGACCCCGACGACCCGTATTACTATACATGGGTCGGTTTCAACGGCGCTAAAGCGACCAAATATATCCGTCTCATGGGACTATCCGCCGAAAGCCCTGTCATCCGTTTGCATGACGACTCCGTTCACGAATTGTTGCTCGAACTGATCAGTGAATTTGAAAAAAACACGGAAACATCCAAAGTATGCTGCATGAGCACGCTCTACGGAGTCTTTGCGAAGCTTCTGAAGAACGTTCAATCGAACAACACCGCACAGATCACGCCCTCGTCCGAATATGTACAGAAAGCGCTCGCCTACATACACCAGAATTTTACGACGGAGATCACCGTTTCCCAACTGAGCGGACTTCTCTCGCTGAATCGCACGTATTTTTCGGGGATTTTTAAAAAAATCATGGGGATCGCACCCGTGGAATATCTCATCCAATACCGTGTCAAACACGCATGCAGGCTTTTGCGCAGCACTTCTCTGAGCGTAGCCGACATCGCGACCTCGGTAGGATTTTCAGGTCTCGTCAATTTTTCGATACGCTTTAAACAGGCCATGGGGTGCTCTCCGCAAGCGTATCGCAAAGAGTATGCAGAAATTGTAAAAAACTGACAGACTGCGGTTTCATCTATTTTATGTTTTGATTGTTCCGCAAACATCTTAACATATATTTTCATTTCATGCCGCCGATCATATCGGCGGCTTTTTATCTGAACCGAACGCCTCGCAGAATTCGGATTCTTTCCGAATATAAACCGAATGCTACCGGCTTTTTCAGCCGGTGTCTTTCAATTGTCGTTACTTTTGAAAAAATCGTAATTTTCTCCAGCCGCCCTATATAAATTCACACCCGACTGATAGTCGTTCTGAGCTCCGTTCAGATTTTTTACCGAAAAGGCAGAGATGATCGTCGGGATCGTTGAAAATATTATAAATATTGTAAGCAAGCTTTTCCAGCTCTAAATACTATATGACTTGCTGCTATCAAATTCCAAACAAAATTAAATTACAGACAGAAAACATTTCGGCATCACGTAATATATAACGACGTTACCATCCCTATCAACGCAGTTCTCCGATGGAAAACGGCTTTCCCAGACAGTCATCGACGACGCTCTCCAACCGAAACACCCTGTTCTCAATCCTTTTTTCCTTCAGAAAAAGAACGGGGTGCCTTTTCCCCTTTCAAAATTTTTAAAGTAAGCGGATCCCGTCTATTTTCGACATCATTTTATCGAAAATTGCCCGTCACGGCGCCTTTCATAAGTTAGTTCATCGTCTCTTCACCGCCATAGACCACATCGACGGAAAAATAATTGTATTTCAAAAACATAACCATCGTTTTGGATAATCGATTTTCGCCCTCAGCAAGCAATAACCTCATACCTATTACCTATTTGATTCGAAATCCGGTGCCATGATATCACACAAATCTAAGACGAACTTTGTCACACGATACATTAAAACAAATATTTATTGGTTTTGCGCTACCCGCATCAAAGCACAGAAAAGCAAAAAACATCCAACCCTGAGCAGCAAAACTTTTCGGATCAATGTCCAACGACAGAAGAGCATTCTTCTTTTCTCCGATCATAGAAGCCAAAAGAGAGAAATAAGGCATCGCTTACAACCGACGCCTTATTTCCCTCTTTCTTACAAATCCTCCGACTGTTATGCGCTTCATGCCGACGGCAGAAGCCTTTCGTTCACCATAAACACACTTTCCTCGATGACATTCGGATCCGCCCTAAGATTTTATGCGGATTGTCTGTTATCTTTGACCATCGTTCCTTGGATCTCGCCGCTGAACGTGCCGCCATTGATGACGGTATAACCGCCGTAATATCCGCCGTAGGCATCATCAGCATCACCTGAACCGTCTACTTTGATCGTTCCATGAATGGCATCCGTAAACGTGCCGCCGTTGATGATGATGTTTTCAGAATCTTCGCTATGCGCAAAGCTGTTGTGAGGTTGTAATATCACCCGCAAGGTCGACCGTACCGCCGATTTGCAGCGCAATCAACAATTTTGCCGCCGTATCGATCTTCATACCGGAAAGACCGATCTCTCCGCTGTTATCGATGACTACGTCACCGTCACCAACCACATCAAAGTTCGGAACCGTAACGTTTTCC
>CALVSU010000031.1 GCA_944359385.1 uncultured Clostridia bacterium
CTTACCTGCCGCAAATCCCTTTGCCGCGCAGCCCTGCCCGCCGCCCCCTGTCTCACAAAACGCAGAGCGACGTTCATACTCCCGCCGCAAATCCCTTTGCCGCGCCGTTCTCTCCTGCGCACAGTCCCCGCCCGCCGCGGTCGGCACCGTTTGCCGCAACGCAAAAAGCACCCGCGCAAAAAATACCATACGGAAAGCGGTCTTTTCAAAAGAAGAAAAAAGCCGAAGTTTATTCGGCTTTGGCTTTTTCCTTGATTTCGATATTGTATTTTTTTCCTTCTTTCGCCGATGCGCAGCGGACGAGCGTTCTGAGCGCCTTGGCGATCTTGCCCTGTTTCCCGATGACTTTGCCCATGTCGGACTCTTCGAGAAGGACGGTGATCTCCGCGGTGTTGCCCTCTTCGCTGACCTGATATTCGATCTGATCTTTGTGTTCGGCGAACTGCTCGACGATATATTTTACCAATTCCAGCATTTTCCGCTCCCCCGATGATTACTTCTTCTTTCTCGTCTTCGTCCTCGGCGCGGAAAGCTTGTCAGATTTTTCGACAATGCCCTGACGGACAAGCAGCGTTTTGACCGTTTCGGTCGGCTGAACGCCCTTGGAGAGCCAATCCTTCGCCTTCGCTTCGTCGATGACGATCTCTTCGGGATTGCTGGTCGGATTGTAATGACCGACTTTGTCGATGTACTCCCCGTCGCGCGCTTTCCTCGAATCCACAACAACGATACGATAGAAGGGAGATTTTTTGTCGCCCAGTCTCGTAAGTCTCATTTTAACTGCCATGATGATGCTCCTTTTATAAATAATGTGATTTTTCTCTCTTTCCGCCCTAGGGGCGAATGTACCGCTTTATTATATCCGAACAAAAAATGCCTGTCAAGCATTTTTACTTGACAGGCGCATTCTTTTTTCAAAAAATCACCGCATGAACGGAAGACGTTTTCCGTTTTTGAACTGTTTCATCATCTGTTTGGTCTGATCGAACTGTTTTAAGAGCTGGTTGATGTCCTGCACGTTGGTGCCCGAACCCGCCGCGATGCGTTTTTTTCTCGAAGAGTTGATGATCTCGGGCTTTTCCCTCTCTTTTCTGGTCATGGAAAGGATGATCGCCTTCATGCGCTCCATCCTCTTTTCGTCGAAGTCGCTTTCCTTGATCTTCAGCTTGCTCATGCCCGGCATCATGCCCAGCACCTGTGCCGCGCCGCCCATCTTTTTGAGCGATTCGAACTGATCGAGATAGTCTTCGAGGGTGAAAGACGCGTCGCGCATCTTCTTTTCCAGTTTTTTCGCCTGCTCCTCGCTGACCGCTTCCTGCGCCTTTTCGATGAGGGACAGAACGTCGCCCATGCCGAGAATGCGAGAAGCCATGCGGTCGGGATAGAAAGGTTCGAGGTCGGTGAGCTTCTCCCCGACGCCGATGAACTTGATGGGTTTGCCCGTGACCGCCTTGATGGAGAGGCAGGCGCCGCCGCGCGTGTCGCCGTCCAGCTTGGTGAGGATGACGCCCGTCACGTCCAGCCGCTTGTTGAAGGTCTCCGCAACGTTGACCGCGTCCTGGCCCGTCATGGAATCGACGGTGAGCAGGATCTCGTTCGGATGTACCTCGTTTTTGATGTTTTCCAGCTCCTGCATGAGCGCGTCGTCGATGTGCAGGCGCCCCGCAGTGTCGATGATGACGGTGTCATATCCCATCGAACGGGCGTATTCGATGCCCTGTTTCGCCGTTTTGACGGGGTTTTGCGTGCCCTTTTCAAACACTTCCGCGCCCGCCTTGCCGCCGACCACCTGCAACTGGTTGATCGCCGCAGGGCGATAGATGTCGCCCGCAACGAGCAGGGGCTTTTTCCCCTGTTTTTTAAGGAGAACGGCGAGTTTGCCGCACAGCGTCGTCTTGCCCGCGCCCTGCAGTCCGCACATCATGATGACCGTGGGCGGTCTGTCCGCGACTTCCAGTTTCGCATTCGTCGAACCCATCAGCGCGCACAGTTCTTCGTTGACGATCTTGATGACCTGCTGGGTCGGATTCAGGCTTTTGAGGATTTCCTGCCCGACCGCCTTTTCGGACACGTCGGCGATAAACTTTTTCGCGACGAAAATGTTTACGTCCGCTTCCAGAAGCGCGATGCGCACCTCGCGCATCGCACCCTTGATCTCGAGTTCGGTCAGTTTGCCGTGCTTGGTGAGCTTTGAAAAGATATGATTGAGTCTCTCCGAGAGAGATGAAAATAACGCCACTTGCGATCACCCCCTGTTGGTTGTATCTGACTGTTCCTGCCTCTCCTCTGTCAAAGGAGAAGAGCCGCCTTTGGTTTCCGCCTCCCCCGCAAGGACGGCGGCGATGTCCTTCGTTTCCGCGGCAAGCTCGGGATGCCGCGCGCAGAATGTCCGAAACAGCGCTTCCGCATCCGAAAGCCTCTTTACGACAGAGAGAAAGCGCAGTTTCTCCTCATATTCGTCCAGAAGCACGCGGCTCTTTGCCAGCGTGTCCGAAACGCTCTGCTTGGAAATGCCCTTCTCTTCCGCGATCTCGGTCAGCGAAAGGTCGCACATATAATAAAGTTCGCAGACTTCCCGCTGATGTGAGGTCAGAAGCGCACCGTACACGTCGAAAAGCCGCAGATATCTGAGATCTTTCATAAGCGTATTATACCCGAAAAGCGGCGCTCTGTCGAGCGTTTTTCCTCAGATGATGCCTTCGGTGAATTCTTCCGCGTCGAAAAGCTGCAGATCGTCCAGTTTTTCGCCCGTTCCCACGAACACGACGGGGATCTTCAGTTCCCCGCACAGGGAAACGACAAATCCGCCCTTCGCCGTGCCGTCCAGCTTGGTCAGCACGATGCCGTCCAGCTCCACCGCCTCGTCGAAAATGCGCGCCTGCGACATGGCGTTCTGCCCCGTCGTCGCGTCCAGCACGAGAAATTTATAAAAATGCGCCTCGGGATAGTCGCGCTCCACCACGCGGTTCATCTTTTTCAGCTCTTCCATGAGGTTCGCCTTGACGTGCAGTCTGCCCGCCGTATCCACGATGACCACGTCCGTCTTTTTCGCCTTCGCCGAAGAGATCGCGTCGAACACGACCGCGGAAGGATCGCTCCCCTCCTCGTGCTTGACGATGCGCACCTTTGCCCTGTCCGCCCACACGGAAAGCTGATCCGCCGCCGCCGCGCGGAAGGTGTCCGCCGCCGCGACAGTGACGCTCTTTTTCTCCCGCACGAAATAGTTGGCGAGCTTGCCGATCGTCGTCGTCTTCCCGACGCCGTTCACCCCGACCAACATGATGACGGCGGGATATTGTATCTCGGGCGTCTCCGCCTCGCAGAGGGTGTCCTCGATCACGTCTTTGAGAAGATCGATGACAAACTCTTTGTCTTTGAGCTTTTCCGCCTTCGCTTCCGCGCGGATCTGGTCGATGATGTCCTCCGCCGTCGTCACAGAAATGTCCGCTGAAATGAGGATCTCCTCCAATTCGTCGTAAAAATCGTCGCCCAGCTTGTTTTTTGCAAACAGCGCGGAAAGTTTGGACGAAATGTTGTCCTTCGTCTTTTTCAGCGCGCCGATGATCTTGCCGAATACGCCCATGCCGTTCCTTCACCTCGTTTTATGTTTTTTTGAAATCTTCACCCGCACGCCGCGAAACATTGCCCCGAACATGCGGGGCGCCGCGCGATCGGGCGATGTGTTTACTGTTTGCCGCCGTGCGGGCGGTGTGTTTTTATTTACCGCCGTGCGGACGGGCGTTGCGCTCCCAGAAAACGCCCTCTTCGTAGCCCTGTATCGACCTGTCCTGCGCCGCCCTTTCCAGCCGCTTTTCCGCCAGCGCGCAATACCGCGCTTCCGACTCTATGCCGACGTAATGCCGCCCCAGCTTTTTCGCCGTGACGCCCGCCGTTCCCGAACCCGCGAACGGATCGAAGACGATGTCCCCTTCGCGCGAACTCGCTAAAATCAGCTTCGCATACAGTTTTTCGGGTTTTTGGGTGGGGTGTTCGGTGTTTTCGGGCATCGACCAGAAAGGCACCGTGATGTCGTCCCAAAAATTGGAGGGACAGGTGTCGCGAAAATTCCCCTTTTCCGTCTGTGTCCAGTCTTTGGGCGCACCCTGCTCGCGATAGGGCGCGAGAACGCGCCTCCTTACCTTCACGGCGTCCAGATCGAAAGTATAGCCGCTGCCTTTCGTGGCGAACCAGATGTCTTCCATGCCGTTTTTCCAGTTCGCCCGCGCGCCGCGGCCCTTTTCCCTCTGCCATGTGATGCGGTTGCGCACGGTAAAAAATTCCGCAAGCACCCTGCCGACCGCCGCACTGCACACCCAGTCGCAGCAGACGTAGACGGAACCGCCCTCTTTCACGAGCGGCGCCGCAAGGGTCAGCCATGCCCGCGTATAGTTTTCGTATTCCGCTTCGCCGCGCTTCGCGAAAATGTTTTCGCCGAATTTCTTGGTCAGATTGTACGGAGGATCGGCGATCATGAGGTCCGCAAATCCGCGCGGAAGCAACGGCATGACGGCAAACGTATCGCCGAAAACCGTCTTATCGGTCACCTCTTTTACGTCTGCGGGCATCGTAAGGCGAACGCAACGCGCAAGATATGCCCTTTCCTCTTCCGCCGTCAGCACGACGGTCCTGTTTCTCGCCCTTCTCTCTTCCATACCCGACCTTTTGCCGAATTTTACCGCGTCTGTACAGAAAACCGCGCAAAAAAACAGCGCGGTTTGCTCCGTGCCGCGCACTCTGCGCGGCACGGAAACCGATGTTTGTGTAATTTTTATGCGAACGTATCGCCCGAAAGGCTTCTCCGCTTCGGCAAGTCCGATCGGGCGTTTATCCGATTTATGCGACCGTATCGCCGCCGAGGCGGCTCTCCACTTCGGAGAGCTTGACGGACACGATCTTGGACACGCCCTTCTCTTCCATGGTGACGCCGAAGAGGCAGTCCGCTTTTTCCATCGTGGGCTTTCTGTGCGTGATGACGATGAACTGCGTCTCTTTCGCAAACTTCTTTAAAAACTGCGCGAATTTGTCCACGTTCGCCTCGTCGAGCGCCGCCTCGATCTCGTCGAGCACGCAGAAGGGCATGGGGCGGAGCATCAGGATCGCGAACAGGATCGCGATCGCCGTGAGCGCGCGCTCGCCGCCCGAAAGGAGGGATATCTTCGTCAGCTTCTTGCCCGGAGGGCAGGCGACGATCTCCACGCCCGCGCTGAGCGGATCGTCCGTCTCCGAATAATCCATCTGCAATTCCGCCTTGCCGCCGCCGAACAGCTCCTTGAACAGCTTTTTGAAGTTCTCGTTGATCTGGTTGAACCCCTCGTCGAACTGTTTCTGCATTTCGCCTTTGAGCTCTTCGAGCGCGGCGGTCGTGTCGTCGATGCCTTTCTGCACGTCGTCGCGTTGCGCCGCCATCTCCTCGTACTGCGCGGAGAGCGCCTCGTACTCTTCGAGCGCGTTGTGGTTGATCGCGCCGAGCGCCGAGATCTCCCGTTTGAGGCGGTTGACCAGCGTCTGCCCCTCTTTCGGGTCGAAAGACTCGTCTTTATAGGCAAGGCAGCTCTCGTACGTTTCCTGATATTCTTCGTCGATGCGCGCCTGCAGATTTTCCAGTTCCGAATCGATCTTGGTCAGTTCGATCTCCTGTCTGTGGCGGCGTTCGGAAAGCGCATCGATGCGTTCCTGCGCGGCGCGGCTTTTCGCCATGACGTTTTCCAGTTCCGCGTTGAGCGCGTTCTTCTCGCTGAGCAATTTTTCTTTGCGATCGCGCAGAGCGTTGAGCTCGGAAAGCTGTTCGGGAGAAAGCGCCGTCTTTTCCGCCATCTCTTCGAGGTCGGATACGGTCGCGGCGATGTTGCCGATGTTCTCCTCCGCGTCGCGTATCTTGCCTTCCAGCTCCTCCCGTTCGCGGACGAGGCGCTCCGCGTTAGCCGTGGCGCCGTCGCGCGCGGCGCGGTACTGCGCAATATATACCTGCAGGACGTTGAGCCTGAGATTGCGCTCGCCCAGTTCTGATTTGAGTTTTTCGTATTCCTCTTTGCGCCTTCCCGACTCCTCGTCGGCGGCGCTCTTCATCCTGCTGAACTTCTCCTCGCCCTCGGAAGAGGTGGAAAACTCCGTATCGATCCCCTTCATGCGCTCATAGAGCATGGCAAGGGAGGCTTCCTGCGTTTTAAGGGAATTTCCGTCTTCTTCCAGCTTGCGGGAAAGGGACTGTTTTTTCTCTTCGAGCGCGGCGATCTTGGCGCGCGCTTCCTGAAAGCTCTCGCGCAAGGTCTCCATTTCGTCCGCCGCCTTGCGCTTTTTCTCTTCGAGCGCGGCGCGTTCGGCGGTGAGCTTTTTCACTTCCGCCTCCGCCTTTTCGATCTCTTTGGAAGTCTCGTCGATCTTGCGCTCGTTGGCGAGAAGGTTGCCGCTGTCCGCGCGGCGGGAGCCGCCCGTCATCGAACCAGACGTGGAGATGACGTCTCCGTCCAGCGTGACGATGCGGAAAGCGTGCGGGTATTTCTTCGCGATCTCGTTGGCGTTCGCGATGTTGTCGGCGATCAGCGTGTTGCCGATGAGGTTGTAAATGACGTTGTCGTAATACTTGTCATAGCGGACAAGTTCGTTCGCAAGCCCGATCGCGCCCTTCTCTTTGAGTGCGCGGCGGGTGTAATCCGTCTCGTAGTGGGGTTTTAAGGATGCGACGGGCAGGAAAGTGACCGAACCGCCGCGCACCCGTTTTAAGTATTCGATGAGCCAGCGCGCGTCGTCGCTCGTCGCGGTGACGATGTTCTGCATCGCGCCGCCGAACGCCGTTTCGATGGCGACTTCGTATTCCTCGTCGCACTTGACGATGTCGGCGATCACGCCTTTGATGCGCTTTGCGATGTCCGCATTCGAGCGGCTGTCGCTCATCAGCTTTTTGACGGAGAATTTATACCCCTCGAAATCCTCTTTGACATTGAGATAGAAACGCTTCCTGTCGCCCAGCGCGGAAATGCGCGCGTTCGCGTTGAAGATCGTCTCCGAAACGGCGTCCGCCTTCGTGTTGAGATCGATGATCTCCTCTTCCTTCGCGCCTTTGAGCTCCTTTTCGCGGGAGACGTATTCGACGAGTTCTTTGTACCAGTCCTCGCATTCCGCGAGTTCCTTGCGCCCCGCCGCGATCTCCGCTTTGCGCTTTTCCGCCGCCGCCGCGATCTCGGCGATGCGCTCTTCCGCCGCCTCTTTCTTCGCGGAAAGGGTGCCGATGTTCTGGCGGATCTCGGAGAGGTTTTCGATGGTGTCGATCACGCTCTGATGGGTGCGGTCGTTGAGTTCTTCGTATTCGGAGAGCTTGCCCGAAAACTCCGCGACTTCGCGGGTGAGCACGGAGATCTCCTTTTCCGAATCGGCGATCTTCGCGTTGTAATCCGCGACGGAATTTTCCGCTTCGGAAAGCTCCTTTCCGATCGCTTCGAGGCGCGCTTTCCCCTCTTCGATGAACTTTTCGTTGCTCTCGCGCTGTTCTTTGAAAAACCCGATACGCTCGCGGATGACCTTTACGTCCCCCTCTTTCTTTTCGAGATCGACGGTGTATTTCAGGATCTGTTCGTTGAGCTGCTGCAAGAGCGCGTCGCTCTCGGCGATCTTCCTGCGGTCTTCGCCGTACTGCGTTTCCAGCCGCTCCGTCTCGGCGCGGCTCGCGTCGATCTCTCCCTGCAACGCGTTGAGCACGCCGTTGATGGACGCGCGCGCCGATTCTGCGTTGTCGTGCTTATAAATATAGAGATTGATCTCGCTGTTTTTGAGCTGACCGTACAGTTCGTTATATTTTTTCGTCTTTTCCGCCTGCCGCGCGAGGGGCGTGAGCATATGCTCCACCTCGCCGATGCGTTGCAGAAAGATATTCAGATTGTTATACGAGTTGGAAAGGCGGCGCTCGATGTCCTGTTTTCTCGATTTGAAGATGATGATGCCCGTCGCCTCTTCGAAAATGGCGCGCCTGTCCTCGGGCTTGGCGTTCATGATCTGTTCGATCTTGCCCTGCCCGATGATGGAATACCCCTCTTTGCCCAGCCCGACGTTGTGCAGCCTGTCCACGATGTCTTTCATGCGGCAGGGCTGTTTGTTGATGAGATATTCGCTCTCGCCGCTCCTGAACAGGCGGCGCGTCATTGCGACCTCATCGTAATCGAGGTCGGCAAACATCCTCGTGGAATTGTCGAACGTGAGCGTGACTTCGCAGAAAGACTGGCTCTTTCTCGCCTGCGTGCCGCCGAAAATGACGTCCTGCATATTCGAGCCGCGCATCGTCTTTGCCGACTGTTCGCCGAACACCCAGCGGATCGAGTCCGCGACGTTGCTCTTGCCGCAGCCGTTCGGCCCGACGATGCAGGTCACGCCGTTGTCAAACTTGATCTCCGTCTTATCCGCGAAAGATTTGAACCCGTTCAGCTCTACTTTTTTAAAATTCAATGCGGAGTTCCCCCTCGCTTTATTTTCTCTCAAAAGGCCGCCGCTCTCCCGCGCGGCGCCCCTTCATCTTTTCAGCTTTTCAAGCAGCGACCTTGCCGCCGCTTTTTCCGCTTCGGCTTTGCTCTTCCCTTCGCCCTGCGCGCGCTTGCCCATGGCGGAGGCTTCTACTCTGAAACGCGGCATATGCGGCGCGCCCTCCTGCGCGATCACCGTATAGACGGCGCGCGCCTCGCCCCGCGCTTGCAAAAATTCCTGCAGATCGCCCTTGTCGTTGCGCTCCGCGGCCGCCTGCCTTACATACGGGAAGAGGCTCCTTTGGACGAACCGCCGCGCTTCTTCCATGCCCCCGTCGAGGTAAATTCCCGCAGTGAGCGCCTCAAACAGGCTGGAAACGGCTTTGCCGCCCGCGACGTCTTTGCCGCCGCAAAGCAGATACCTGTCCAGTCCCGCGCTTTCGACGACGGCGCGGAGCGGCTTTTCGGAGACCATCTTCTGTCTCAGCTCGGTCATGCGCCCCTCGTCCTGTTCCGTGCCTTCGAAAAGCGCTTCCGCCGCCAGAAAGCCAAGTACCGCGTCGCCTAAAAATTCCAGCCGTTCGTTGTTCGCCGTCCCGTGTGTGTTCGCATAGGAAGCATGGGTGAAACAGGTCTCTAAAAGCGCTTTGTCTTTGAAAACATATCCGATTTTCCGCCCGATCGCGGCGATATCGTCAGGACTCAGCGGCACCGATCGCCTCCATGTCCACTTCGGAAAGCATTTCTTTGATATTGTCTACTATTTTGTTTTCCGCCGCTTCTTTCGCCTGCAAAAGGGACGCGCAGATGGAATCCGCCTTGCTCGAACCGTGCGATTTCACGACGACCTTGTCGATGCCGAGCAGCACCGCCCCGCCGTATTTGTTGTAGTCCATGACGCCCTTGATCTTTTTGAAGGTCTTTCTCATGAACAGATAACCGACCTTCGCCCAGAACGAAGAAGTGATGTACTTTTTGATGATCTTCATGACCGCCATCGCCGCGCCTTCGGTGGATTTGAGGGCGATATTGCCCGAAAAACCGTCGCAGACGGCGACGTCGATGTCGCCGCTCATGATGTCGCGCCCCTCCACGTTGCCGACAAAGTTGATGCCCGGCAGTTTTTTGAGAAGCTCGTGCGCTTCCTGGTGCAGAGGGTCGCCCTTGTGATCTTCCGTTCCGTTGGTCACAAGCCCCACGCGCGGCTCTTTCACGCCGAGGTTCGCCCGCGCATAAGCCGTGCCCATGATGGCAAAATGACACAGATTAAAAGGCTTGCATTCCGCGTTTGCGCCCGCGTCGATGATGAGCACCTTCCCTTCTTTCGCCGTGGGAAGGACGGGACAGACCGCGGGACGGGATACGCCGCGGATCCTGCCCACGCGCAAAAGCGCGCCCGTGAGAACCGCGCCCGTCGAACCCGCCGAGACAAAGCCCTTCGCCTCCTCGTCCTCTTTGAGCATTTTCAGCGCGACGACGAGGGAAGAATCCTTCTTCTGGCGGATCGCCGCCGTCGGAACGTCGTCGTTGGTGATGACTTCCGTGCAGTTCACGATCTCCAACCGCCCCTTGTCGTAGCTCTGCTGCGCGAGCACGGCGGAAATTTTTTTCTCGTCGCCCGTGAGGACGACTTTGAGTTGTTTGTCTTTCGCAAGCGCCGCCACGGCGCCCTTTACGATCTCGTCGGGCGCGTTGTCGCCGCCCATGGCGTCCAAAATGATCTTCGTCATAAAAATTCTCCTTTGCAAAAAACGGAGCAGAGACTGCGGCGTTTTTTCCGTATTGCCCAGAGGCGCGTTTTCCTCCGAAAACGGGTCTGTCGTGCGCAAAGCGCCGCGCACGACATTTTCAATGTTCAGAATTTCCGATTTAATATTCAAGATTTCCGACCGTTCTCGGATAGGGCAGAACGTCGCGGATGTTCGCGATGCCCGTAAGATACATGATCATGCGCTCGAAGCCCAGCCCGAACCCGGAATGCACGGTGCCGCCGTATTTGCGCAGGTTGAGATAGAACCCGTAATCGGCGGGATCCAGCCCCATTTCCTTCATGCGGGAAAGCAGGACGTCCTCGCGCTCCTCCCTCTGCGAACCGCCGATCAGTTCCCCGATGCCAGGCACCAGAAGATCCGCCGCCGCGACCGTCTTTTTGTCGTCGTTGAGGCGCATATA
This sequence comes from uncultured Clostridia bacterium, assembly GCA_944359385.1. Lineage (GTDB taxonomy): Bacteria > Bacillota > Clostridia > Christensenellales > Borkfalkiaceae > Borkfalkia. The sequence goes on from CALVSU010000031.1 coordinate 10,620, forward strand.
GAACGCCTTGATCTCCTTCGGATAATCGGTGAGGAACACGGGCTTCTTATACACCTGCTCGGTGAGATAGCGCTCGTGCTCGCTTTGCAGGTCGCACCCCCAGTAGACGGGGAATTCAAACTTGTCTTTGACCTTTTCGAGAATACCGATCGCCTCGGTATAGGAAAGGCGGACGAACTCGCTTTCGCATACGTTTTTCAGCCTTTCGATCAGCCCCTTGTCCACAAAGTTGTTGAGAAATTCCGTTTCCGCGGAACAGGTCTTCATGACGTGGGAGATGACGTACTTGACCATCGCTTCGGCGACGTCCATGTCCCCCGCGAGGTCGCAGAAGGACATTTCCGGCTCGATCATCCAGAACTCCGCCGCGTGACGGGTGGTGTTGGAACGCTCGGCGCGGAAAGTCGGACCGAAGGTGTAGACGTTGGAAAACGCCATCGCGAACGGCTCGACGTTGAGCTGCCCCGAAACGGTCAGGCTCGCCTTCTTGCCGAAGAAATCTTTTTTATAATCGACTTCCCCTTTGATCTTGTCGAGATCGAGGGTCGTCACCTGGAACATCGCGCCCGCGCCCTCGCAGTCGCTCCCCGTGATGATCGGGGTGTGCACATAGACGAATCCGCGCTCGTTGAAAAATTTATGGATGGCGAACGCCGCCTCGCTGCGAATGCGGAACACTGCGTTAAAGGTGTTCGTGCGCGGACGCAGATAGGCGATCTCGCGCAGGAATTCCAGCGAATGGCGCTTTTTCTGCAGGGGATAATCGGGCGAAGACGCGCCCATGACGGAGATCTTTTCCGCCTTGATCTCGAAAGGCTGTTTGTTTTCGGGCGTGAGGACGACCGTGCCTTCCACGATCAGACTCGCTCCCACGTTCTGGCGGGCGATCTCGTCGTAGTTCGAAAGGATCTCCCTCTCGAACACGATCTGCACGTTTTTGAAACAGCTCCCGTCGTTGAGTTCGATAAAGCCGAAAGCCTTGCTGTCCCTGAGCGTTCTGACCCAGCCGCCTACAGTGACTTTTTTGCCGCCGAAATCCTGCGGCGCGCCGTAAATTTCCTTGAATGTGATCCTTCTCATGTTCATAACTCCGAAAAAGGGCGCTTTTCCCCTTTTTACTTCTCTCTATTGTAACACATCCGCGTGAAAATATCAAGTATATTTTGTCGAAATACCAAAAACCGCAAATACGCCCTTTTTGCCGTGAAACATTTTCGATCGTACGATCTACCCCCGAAACAGCCGCCGATATCGAAAAATTTTTTCATAAAAAACGCGCGCCCTGCGGCATCCTTGTGCCGCAGGGCGCGAATCTGAACGCATTATTCCTCATCTTTCTTGGCGGAAGGCGCGCCGTCCTGCGCGATCGCCGCCTCGGCGAGCGCTTCGGCGGCGCCGATGCGCTTTATGTAGCATTTTCTTCTTTTGACGACCTTCTTTTCGAGCGAAGTCCATTGCGACTGCACCGCGGTATTGGTGACGAGCTCGGGATTGGACTCCACGTTCTGTATCTTGTCCTCTATGATGTTGTGCATGATGCGGGCGATCATGAGAGAATTGACGCCCGTCTTCTGATAATCGGGGCGCACGGCGATGAGCGCCATTTCCAGTTCTTTGGGACGCCTGATCGCTTTGAGCAGGCGGAAAACACCGAAAGGAAACAGCCTGCCGTCGCTCTTTCGGATCGCCTCGCAGATAGACGGGAGCATGACCGCCATACCGATCACCTCATCCTTGTCGTTGACGAGCATGGAAAAATAGCGGGGATTGATGACAGTAGCAAACTGGCGGAGAATGCTGTCGATGATCTTTCCTTCGACGGCGACGTAACAATCAAGGCCGGCATACGCCTCGTTGACCGTCTGCAGCGCCTTATGCCCGTACTTTTTGATGAGTCTGGACATGGGCATCGTGCCTGCGGCTTCTCTGACTTTGAATTTATCTTTGAGCCTGTCTGCGATGCGGGCGATGCGCTCGTCCGTCTTTTCGGGAATGACGAAATCGTATTCAAGCCATTCGCTCTCATCCGCAAAACCCTGTCCGAGGACGAGCTTTTCGTAGTATTCGTAATTATAATTGGTGCAATATGTGGCGCGGCGATCAAAGCCGAAGGTCAAAAGCCCTTCCCTGTCCTGATCGTTGAATCCCCAGGGACCGTGCATCGTGTCCATGCCGCGCGATATGCCGTACTCTTCCACCGCTTTAAACAGAGCGGCGGCGACCTCTTCGTCGTCTATGCAGTCGAATCGGGAAAACCGAATGCAGTTCCTGCCCGACACCCTGTTGTATTTTTTCTGGATGATGCCCGCGATACGCCCGACGAGTTCCCCGTCTTTATAGGCAAGAAAACAGCGGATCTCCGCATCTTCGAGGTTGGGGTTTTTCTTCGGATCGGCAATATTCTCCTCGTCCGAACGGAAAGAAGGCACATAATAAGGGCAGTTTTTATACAGACGGAAGGGAAAATCGGCAAAAATGCGCATCTCTTTTTTGGTGCGCGCTTCTTTAACGATGATCATGACCGTATATCCTCTCTTTGATTTATTTGCCCGCACGCAGGCAAAAAGCCCTGCGGCTTTGCCCGCCGCAAACGCTTTCTCACCCGCATTTTATCACTTTTTCACGCATTTTGCAATCGTTTGTCAAATTCTCTTTACATTATTTGTTTGCCGCTGCTGACAATCAAAGGCAGACGCGGAAAAATTTCCCCTTCCGTCTTTATCGCTCAGCCGCTGTGCGCACCCGTTGAAGGCAACTCCTCTCCGTCTGCATTATTGCCCGTTTCCCCTTCCGCTTGAGGCGGGAGAAGTATGCCGCGAACGGGCGCGTATTTATCGCGGCGGAGAAGTTTTCGCTCTACGGGCACGCCCGCGCGCAGGCG
>CALVSU010000032.1 GCA_944359385.1 uncultured Clostridia bacterium
GCGGAGATCGCGGCGGACATGGCGGAATTTGCCGAGCGGCTCATTTCCCGCGCGGGGCTCAAAAAAGAGGACGTCAAGGCGGCGGGGATCGGGGCGCCGGGAACCATCGACAGCAAAAACGGCGTCATCGTGTACAGCAACAACATTCGCTGGGAAAATGTTCCGCTGTGCAGGGAGATCGGGAATCGTCTGGGCTTGCCCGCCTATATCACCAACGACGCAAACGCGGCGGCGCTGGGCGAAAATTTCTGCGGCGCGGGAAAAGATTATCAGAGCATGGTCTTTATCACGTTGGGAACGGGCGTCGGCGGCGGTATCATCATCGACGGCAAGATCTTTGAAGGAAATAAGTCTGCGGGCGCGGAGATCGGTCACGAAGTCATCCGCATGGGCGGCGAAAAATGCACCTGCGGGAGAAGGGGCTGTTTTGAGGCTTACGCTTCCGCGACGGCGCTCATCAACCAGGCAAAGCGCGCCATGCAAAAGAATCAGGAAAGTCTTTTGTGGAAGTTTTGCGCAAACGATATAGAAAAAGTGGACGGCAAAATCGTCTTTGACGCCAAAGACGCGGGGGACAAGGCGGCGGAAAAGGTAGTCAAAAATTACATACGCTATCTTGCGGAAGGGGTAGCAAACCTTGTCAACGTGTTTCGTCCCGAAGCGATCGTGTTGGGCGGCGGCGTGTGCGCGCAGGGAGATGCGCTCATTAAGCCTTTGAAGAGAAAAGTAAACGCGCTCGCTTACGGCGGTGTCAGGTATGCGCCCGTCGAGATCCTGACGGCAAGTCTCGGCAACGATGCAGGGCTATGCGGCGCGGCGAGACTGGCAATGGTAAAATTTAAAAGTTAAAAGAACAGCGCAGAACATCAGAAAATTGTTGGTTTTCCGGATCGTGTGCGATCAGCCGTTCAAGGCCGGACGATTTTTATCGGGTATGTGTTCCGGGACAGGGGATTGAAGGTCATGACCGAGGAAAAAGCTATATTCCTGTAAGACGCGCATAAAACAACAAACAGTAAACAGCAAATGATTGGAAAAGTGGATCGGAGAACTTCCGATTCACTTTTTTTAAAATAAAAATTTTTTTCTGTCCATATTTTTGTGTTTGACATGGGTGTGTCGGGCGCGGCGATCGCGACGGCAGTATCCAACACGATCTCGTTGATCTTTTTCCTTGTCGTGTTGTTCAGGATCCGTAAAAAGACATGCCTGACCATTTCTCCCAAGCAGTTTACCCTCAAAAAAGAAATTTCCGGCAAGGTATTGTCGGTAGGGTTTCCTGCGGCGATCTCCGTTTTGCTGGTCTGTTTCTCCATTTCTTTGCTGACGGCGCTGCTGTTGCGGCATGAAGGGGGCAACATCCTTGCGGCGGTCTTGTTCATCCGTTTCAAAAAATCTCTTGCCAGGCATACGGAAAAAGAGCAGGCGGAGCCCGCGGAAACGCTGCCTTCGCACAGGATCGTTGCGATCAGCCGCGAATTCGGCAGCGGCGGGCGCACCATCGGCAAAGAAGTTGCCGCGCAGCTCAAAATTCCCTGTTACGACAGCGAACTGATCGAAAAGATCGCGGCGCAGAGCGGATTTGCCAAAGAATATGTCGAGAAATACGGCGAATACGCCGTCTCTGCCAGTTTGTATGAAAACGCCCTTGCGGGGAGGACGCGCGACGGGCAGTCCGATTCCGACAAGCTTTGGCTTGCACAGCAGAAAGTCATCACCGATCTCGCGAAAGAAGGTCCCTGCGTCATCGTGGGCAGATGCGCCGACTTTATTTTGCGGAACATCGCCGATTGTCTGACGGTTTTCATTCATGCTTCGGAGGAAAAGCGGGCGGAGAGGATCGTATCCGTTTACGGGGAGCGAGACGAAAAGCTGATGCAGAGGATCAGGGACAAAGACAAAAAACGGAAGGCATATTACGAGATCTACACGGGTACGGAGTGGGGCAAGGCGGACAACTACGACTTGTGCCTGGACAGCGGCGTTCTCGGAATGGATAAATGTGTGCAGACGATCAAAGAGCTGTATTGACATTTTTGCAAAAAAGAGATAAAATAGAAAGGTAAGGATCACAAAAAAGGAGAAATCGGCCGTGGAAATTGAGATCGGAGATTTGATCAGCGCGATCAAAAAAGACGGAGTCGACGCCGCGCAGGCGGAATCGGAGCGCATCCTGACGGAGGCGCGACAGCAGGCGGCAAAGATCGTGGAAGAGGCGAAGGAGCAGGCTGACCGTATCCGCGCAAAGAGCGAAAGCGAGATCGGCGTTCTCAAAGAGAGCGCTAAGGTCGCGGCGGAACATGCCGCGCGCGACGCCGTGCTGTCTTTCAAAAGATCGGTGCAGGCTGAGTTTGAAAAATTGCTGGCCGCCGACGTTTCGAAAAGTCTGGACCCCGCGGCGCTGGCAAAACTCATCTGCGCCGCCGTCGGGGGAGAGGATCCCTCGCAATTCGTCGCGGAAGTGGGAGCGGTCACGGACGCCCTGAAAAGAGAGCTCGCCGAAAAATTGCGCGGCGGGTTGGAGATCAGGGTCAGCCCCGATGTGCGGACGGGGTTCCGTCTGGCGGCGAAGGACGGTTCGGGATATTTCGATTGTTCCGACGAGGCGATCGCGGAAATGCTCAGGCCGTTTTTCTCGGAGTTTCTGATCTGACGGAGAGGGCGAAATGGCGGCATATTATTATCTGATGTCCTCTCTTCCCATGCTCAGGGCGGAAGGCCCGCTTCCCCTGACGTATGCGGAATTTCTCGGCATGTGCAAAAGCAGTGTGAGCGGCGCGCGGTACGCGCTCCTGGAGGGGCTGACGCTCTCTTCGGACGAATTACCTCTGCTCGCGGAGTGGTCGGGATTTTACAGGGCTTTGCAGAGGGAACTTACGAGATACCGCAACCAGCGTGCGGGCAGGCCGCCGCAGAAGGCGGACGGGGTCGACGAGACGCTGTTCAAAGAGGTGTCCGCGGCGGTCGGCGGCAAAAACCCGCTGGAAGCGGAAAAGGCGCTTCTTTCTCTGCAGCTTAGAAAGCTGGACGAACTCATCGGTATGCATTATTTCGACGAGCGCGCGCTGTTCGGATATGCGCTGAAACTGAAATTACTGGAAAGGAAAAACATCTTCGATCAGAAGAAGGGGAAGACGGAGCTGGACCGCATTCTGGTCGGTCTGCAGAAACAGATTCTGATGGGTGAACGGGAGTAAGACAATGGATCGTATTACAGGAAGCGTTACGGGCGTAAACGGGAACCTCGTGTCCGTCCGACTGGACGGGGCGATACGGAAAAACGAGGTCGGTTATGTGCTCGTGGACGGAAAAAGGTTGAAAGGCGAGATCATCCGCGTGGGCGGCGGGGTCGCCGATATGCAGATCTACGAACCGACGAACGGCATCAAAGTGGGCGATCCCGCGGAATTCACGGGCGAGCTGATGAGCGTATCTCTCGGGCCGGGACTTCTGACGCAGATCTACGACGGGTTGCAGAATCCGCTTCCCGAACTTGCCGAAAAGTGCGGGTTTTTTCTCGAACGCGGCGAATATCTCGACCCCATTCCCGACAAAGACCGGGAGTTCACGCCCGCGGTCAAAGCGGGGGATACGGTGCGCCCCGGGGATACGGTCGGCACCGTTCCCGAAGGGCTGTTCACCCATCACATCATGGTGCCGTTCGGGCTTTCGGACGAGGACTGGACGGTAGAATCGGTCGTGCCGAAGGGGAAATACAACGTCCGCGGCGAGATCGCCGTCATCCGCGACGCAAAGGGCGCGAAAAAGTCCCTCTCGATGGTGTTCACCTGGCCCGTCAAAAAGCCGATCACCTGTTACGAACAGCGCCTGCGCCCCGACGAAACGCTCATCACGCAGATCCGCTGCATCGACACCTTTCTGCCCGTCGCGAAGGGGGGAACGTTCTGCGTGCCGGGTCCGTTCGGCGCGGGCAAGACCGTCCTGCAGCACATGGAAGCGAAAAACGCGGACGTGGACATCGTCATCGTCGCCGCGTGCGGCGAGCGCGCGGGCGAAGTCGTGGAAATACTCAAAGAATTTCCCGAACTGACCGACCCGCGCACGGGCAGGTCGCTGATGGAACGCACGATCATCATCTGCAACACGTCGTCCATGCCCGTCGCGGCGCGCGAGGCGTCCGTCTATACGGCGATCACGCTGGCGGAATATTATCGGCAGATGGGGCTTTCGGTGCTGATGCTCGCCGATTCCACGTCGCGCTGGGCGCAGGCGATGCGCGAAATGAGCGGAAGACTGGAAGAGATCCCGGGCGACGAGGCGTTTCCCGCCTATCTCGAATCGGTCATCGCGTCCTTTTACGAGCGTGCGGGGAAAGTGCGGCTTCGCAGCGGCAAAGTGGCGTCGGTCACGATCGGCGGCACCGTCTCTCCCGCGGGCGGCAACTTCGAAGAGCCCGTGACGCAGGCGACGCTGAAAGTGGTCGGGGCATTCCACGGCCTGTCGCGCGAACGCTCGGACGCGAGGAAATATCCCGCCATCCATCCCATCGACTCGTGGTCGAAATACGGCGGCGTCGTTGAGAAGGACAAGGTCGAGAGGGCGCGCGGCATCCTCATCCGCAGTTCGGAGATCGGGCAGATGATGAAGGTCGTGGGGGAAGAGGGCATTTCCGCGGAAGATTACATCACATATCAGAAGGGGGAACTTCTGGACGCGGCGTACCTGCAGCAGGATTCCTTCGACCCGATCGACGCGGCGTGCAGTCCCGCGCGGCAGCGGCGCGAATTTGCGCTCATGTACGAGATCCTGACCCATACCTATTCGACGGAGGACAAGAGCGAGATCCGCGGCTTTTTCAATCAGCTTCGGCAGCTGCTCCTCGACTGGCATACGATCGAATTCGAAACGGAAGAATTCGACCGTCAGGAAGAGCGTATCCGCAACTTCTATCTCTTAAAATCTTGGGAACAGGCGGTCTGATATGCAGAAGATATACACGAAAATCGAATCGATCGTCGGCAACGTCATATCCGTCCGCGCGACGGGCGTGCGCAGCGGAGATCTGGCGCTAGTCGGCAAAAGCTACGCCAACGTCATCAAACTGGACAACGATCTCGTCTATCTGCAGGTGTTTGCGGGGACGCAGGGCGTCAGCACGAGAGACACGGTAAAATTTCTCGGCAGACCCATGATGGTCTCCTATTCCGAACATCTGCTCGGCCGTGTGTTCACGGGTTCGGGCGTTCCCAAAGACAAGGGCCCCGCGCTGACGGAGAACATGATCCCCGTCGGCGGGCCGTCCGTCAATCCTACGCGCAGGGTCATTCCGAGAAAGATGATACGGACGGGCATCCCGATGATCGATATGTTCAACACCCTCGTCGAAAGCCAGAAGCTGCCCATTTTTTCCGTTTCGGGCGAACCGTACAACGAACTGCTCGCGCGCATCGCGATGCAGGCGGAAGTGGACGTGATCGTGCTGGGCGGCATGGGGCTCAAATACGACGATTTTCTCTTTTTCAAAGACACACTCGAAAAGAGCGGCGCGATGGGGCATACGGTGATGTTCATCCACACGGCGGCGGATCCCACCGTCGAATGCACCCTCGTTCCCGATCTCTCGCTCGCCGTCGCAGAGCGGTTCGCGCTGGACGGGAAACGGGTCCTTGTCCTGCTCACCGACATGACCAACTTTGCCGACGCGCAGAAGGAGACGGCGATCACGATGGAACAGGTGCCTTCCAACCGCGGTTACCCGGGAGATCTGTACAGCTGTCTCGCTTCCCGCTACGAAAAGGCGGTGGATTTCGACGGGCTCGGTTCGGTCACCATTCTGAGCGTCACGACCATGCCTGGCGACGACGTCACCCACCCCGTTCCCGACAATACGGGCTACATCACGGAGGGGCAGTACTATCTCAAAGGGGGCAGGATCGAGCCGTTCGGTTCTCTCTCGCGCCTGAAACAGAACGTCAACGGCAGAACGCGCAGCGACCACCGCGCGCTGATGGACTGCATGATCAAGCTGTACAGCGCCTATAAAGAGAGCCTCGAAAAGAAGTCCATGGGTTTTCTGATGACCGAATGGGACGACAAACTGCTCCGCTACGGGCAGCTGTTCGAGGAGAAACTGATGGATCTGCGCGTGAACATTTCCCTGGAAGAGGCGCTCGACCTTGGCTGGAAGATCCTTGCGGAGTGCTTCGAGCCCAACGAGACGGGGCTGAAAACCAACCTCATCCGCGAGCGTTGGCCCAAAGACCTCGGCCTCGCGTAAAGGAGGGAAGGCATGGGCGCGGTCAAACTGACAAAAAACGATCTGAAAAAGCAGAAAGATCAGTTGAAACAGTTCGAGCGGTATCTGCCGACCTTGCAGCTCAAAAAACAGCAGCTGCAGACGGTGATCATGAAGTCGGCCGCCGAACTGAGCGAGATCGAAAAACAATTTTTTGCCATGATCGACGGGCTGGACGAATGGGTGGCGGTCTTTGCGGAGAACACGCTGTTCGCGGAGGAGAGGAAGGTCGAAAAACTCATCGTTCCCGACAAGATCGTGTGTGTGCGAGAAAATATAGCGGGCGTGTCCGTTCCCGTGTTCAGGGAACTGACCTTCCGCGACATCGACTACGACGCGGCGGATTATCCGTTCTGGGCGGACGAGGCGGTCGTGCGGATGCGGGAGATCTCCCGCTGCGACGCGCTGATGAAGACGCTGAGGAATCAGGTCGAACTTCTGAATCGGGAACTGCGGCTCACCTCCCAGCGCGTCAATCTCTTTGAAAAGGTCAAGATCCCCGAGGCGAAGGAAAACATCCGAAAGATCGAGATCTATCTCGGCGATCAGCAGACGAGCGCGGTGGTTCGCGGGAAGATCGCGAAGAAAAAACGGCAGGGGGCAACGTCATGATCGAAAAAATGAAAGTTGTCTGCATCGCGGCGCAGGATTCCCGCAAGGACGAGCTTTTATTGTCTCTCCGCGGGCTGGGGATCCTGCATCTGGCGGAAAAGCGCGCCGCCGATCCCAAACTCACCGAACGTTTTTCCGCCCTTTCCCGCCTTTTGCAGGAACTCAAAGAATATGAGGGGAAGGGAAAGCAGGACAAAGAGCTGACGGACGCGGAGTTCGACGCGTTGTACAGGAGGACTGCCGACGCGCTCGAAAGGAAAGCGGCGGGCAAGACCGCTCTTTCCGAACTTCTTTTGGAGACGGAACGCATCAGGGAATGGGGCGATTTCGACCCGCAGGCGGTCAAAGATCTTTTCGGCGTCGCCGAACTGCATTTTTACCGCATGGACAAAAAGGAGTACCGCGCCCTTTGCAGGAGCGAGACGCTTGCCTTTATCCGTCTCAGGTCTGTCGGGAAAGCGGAGACGGTCGCGCTGATCGGCAGGGCGGACGAGACCCTGCACGCTGCCGAATTTCGGCTGCCCGAAAGGAGCCTTTCACAGCTGGAACAGGATGCGGCGGATCTGAAGGCGGAGATCGCGGAATGCGACCGCATTCTGACCGAATCGGCGGCATATCTGAAAAGTTACGCAAAACAGCTTCTGAAAATGCGCAACGAGGTGGAATATTCTTCGGCAGACGCGTCGCTGAACGCGGAGAGCGGCATCGTGTGGATAACGGGGTACATCCCGCAGACGGAAACGGAAAAGTTCGTCGGCGCCGCCAAGGAGCACGGATGGGCATGGCTCATCGACGACGCGGACGAAAACGACGCCGCCGTCCCCACCAAAGTGCGCTATAACAAGGCGACTGCGCTCATCAAGCCGCTGTTCGACATACTGGGCACCGTCCCGGGGTACAGGGAATACGACATTTCGTTCTGGTTTCTTGCGTTCTTTGCCCTCTTCTTTGCGATGATCATCGGCGACGCGGGATACGGCGCGCTGTTTCTCGTCGGTACGGTCATCCTCAACGTCAGGATGAAAAAACTCACGAACGTCACCTTGCTTTTGTATCTTCTGTCGGCGGCGACCGTCGTCTGGGGCGCGCTGACGGGCACATGGTTCGGACTGGAAGGGGCGATGAAAGTACCCTTCCTGAAAGCGCTCGTCATTCCCGGGTTTGCCAACTATCCCGAATATTTCGACGTCACGGCGACGCAGGCGCAGAACAACGTCATGAAATTCTGCTTTTCCATAGGCGTCATACAGCTGGCGCTCGCGTGCGTCATGAACATCAGGCGGAAAATATGCGGGCGTTCGCTCGCATGGGTCGCCGATCTGGGATGGCTGCTCGCCGTATGCGCGCTGTATTTTATGGTGTTGTATCTGGTCATCGGGGAAACGGTCAACCTCGCGATCGTGGCTTCCGTGATCGGCGCAGGCTTCTTGCTCGTCGTCTTCTTCGGCGGCATGTCGCCCGAAAAGACGTTCGCGCAGGGGCTGAAAGCAGGGCTCGGCAACACCTTCACGACCTTTCTGAACACGATCTCGGCGTTCGGGAACGTGATGAGTTATATCAGATTGTTTGCGGTGGGGATGGCTTCGCTTGCGATCGCGCAGAGTTTCAACGACATGGCGTCGGGATTCGGCGGGGCGCTCGTGATCGTCGGCATCGTGATCATGATCATCGGGCACGCGCTGAACATCGTCATGGGCTTTCTGTCCGTGGTCGTGCACGGCGTCAGGCTGAATCTTCTGGAATTTTCGGGGCAACTCGGAATGGAGTGGACAGGGATCGCGTACGACCCGTTCCGTGAATTGAAAAAAGAAAGGAATAACTGATTTTTGGAGGAATTATGGAAATACAGTATATTGGTATGGCGTGTGCGTTGGGGCTGGCAGCCATCGGTTCGGCATTCGGAGCGGGATACGCGGCGATGTCTTCGGTCGGCGCGTGGAAGAAGTGCTATGCGAACGGAAAACAGGCGCCGTTCATGATGGTCGCGTTTTCGGGCGCGCCTCTCACGCAGACGATCTACGGCTTCCTGCTGATGAACTTTATCCGCAGTGCGTTTTCCTCGGGCAGCGCTTCCGCGACCCTCTGTATGTTCGTGGGGATCTTTGCGGGCCTTGCGATCGGACTGTCCGCCTTTTTCCAGGGGAAAGTTTCCGCCGCCGCCGCCGACGCGCTCGGCGAGACGGGCAAGGGCACGGCAAACTATTTTATCGTCATCGGTATCGTGGAAACGGTCGCCTTGTTCACATTGGTGTTCGGGCTTCTTCTCTTGCAGTAAGGGGGCATGCCTTCTCGCAGCAGAATATGTACGAAAAATGCCGCGGCAGATTGCCGCGGCATTTTTGCGCAGAGAAAGTAAATTTTATGTTTTCTCCGAAAAACGAAGGCTTGCGGCATTCTGCCGCACGCCCGTTGATTTCATCGATGCCATTTGCAGGAGATCTCTTCCGCTTCCAGACGGAAAACGGTTACTTTTTCCAAAGCTTCCGCAGAAAACGGCAGGTCTTCTTTGTCCGAATAATGTCGCATGAGCAGGGTGAGCGCCTGTTTTTTTTCTTCTGCAGAAAGGATAAAAAAGGCTTTTCCCGTTCCCATCACGCTCTGAAATTTTGCGGTGTACCCGCAGGCGGTCTGTGCGGTTTGCAGACAATACTTTGTGTCCAGTTCAAAACTGACGCGCGCGCACGATCGCAAAAGAGCGAGCTTTCTTCCTTCTTTTGCGCTGTGGAAATAAAAGATCCTCTTTCCCTCTCTGTTTTCGAATCCGAAACTCATGGGCACGATGTAAGCGATCCCGTTGTCGACAAGCCCCAGCCGCAGGCAATGCGCCGATCGGATGATCTCGTCGATCGTGCCGTCGTCGGTGACCTCTCTGTCTTTTCGTCTCATAACGTATGTCCTCACAGGCTTTATCTGAACTGATTGTGTTCGGGAGAATAGGCATAACCTATTTTTGAAAGTGCGGCGACGATCTCCTGCTCGTCTTCGTCCATGTCTTCGCAGAGCGCGGAGAGGGAAGGGTAAACGTCGCGCAGTTTCATGTTGACGACGCTCAGGAGAAGCATCGGGTCTTTCGGTAATTTGTTCATAAAACCTCCGTTCGGTGCGGTCGGCAGTGCGGTGTGATCGGTATTCTCACCTGCCGCGCCGTTCAGGGCGCGGGTATGCCGCCGTTTATTAAGGCGTATGGGCGGGTGCGTGCGGTCAGTCTTTCTGGCGGAATTCGCGCCTTAGTTTCATCGTGGCGAGCACGACGCAAAGAAAGGCAAAGAGTAAGAGCGCACCGAGACTGAAAAGCGGATGTATGTCGTTCATCGTCTTGGAATACCCCGCAACCCAACCATTGATGCCGACGGCGTTTCCGAATACGGAAATGCCCCAATAAGAAGGAGTGATGTATTTGATAAAGTCCGCGCCGCCTACTTCGATCAGACAATCGGAAAAAACGACCTGCACGATGATGATGAGAAGTACGGGAAGGATCGCGCTTTCCGATTTTTTGAGAAGGGCGGAAACGAGCAATCCGAGCGCGGTCACGGAAATATTGGTCAGGATCATGGCGAGAAAGCAGAGGGGGTATGCCGAAAGGGGATGCGGGAAAGAAAAGTCGATAAAAAGCAGGCTCCCGCCGAAGAGGAGCGCGCTCTGCACGGCGCCGATCGCAGACAATACGGCGATCTTTGAAAGGACGTAAGCCGAAACGTCCAGCCCGCCGAACACTTCCCGCGCGAGCACGTCGCGTTCTTTGCAGATCTCGCGGTAGCTGTTGAGTATACCCATGAACGCCGCCATGACGATCAGAACGAAAATGATCACGTTCGCCTGCGCTATGTTTTTTGCGGCAAACGCGTCGGTCTGGCAAACGAGGCGGAGAATGAGGAGCATGACGGGCGCTTCCAGGATGAGGGGAAGGAGCATGCCGAGGTTTGTAAAGATCTGTCGGAAATAGCGTGCCGTGAGCACGCGGAAATGATGCAGGTTCGCGCGTGCCGAGCGGCGCTTGAATTTTTTCATGCCTCTTCTCCTTTTTCATGCGTATTTTGCGCGGCGGAGCGCGGAGATGCGGACGCGTCAGCGTCGGGCAGTGCGTCGGGAGGAAGCTCCCATGAATGCCTGCGTTCGCGCTTGGGCGCGTCTAAGGGCGCGGGTGCGCAGTCTTTGCCGTATTCGGCGCAGAATTTTTTGTAAGTTTCTCTGTATTCTTCGCTTGCGCGCCGTTTTGCCGCGAACGCTTCGCAGGTTTCTTCATCGGAGAGCGCTGTAAAAATGCGTGAATAGGAGCGCCTGTTGAACCAGCGGAAAGCGCCTCCTGCCGCGCCGAAGTAGCACAGCCTGCCGCCCCTGCCGAGGAAAGCGACTTTGTCGCATTTGTCGAGATTTTCCATCGCATGGGTCACGATGACGACCGTTCTGCCTTTTTTTGCGAGATCGCGCAGAAGCTCCATCATTTCCAGGTCGAGATCGGGGGAAAGTCCGCTGGTCGGTTCGTCGAGAAAGATGACTTTGGGGTCGGAGAGCAGTTCCATCGCGATGGACACGCGCTTTTTTTGTCCGCCCGAAAGTGCGGAAATGCGCAGATTCTCCTTGCCTTGCAGTTTTACGTCTGCGATCGCCCGTTCCACCCGCGCCCGAAGTTCTTCTTCGGGCAGCTTTGCGCGGATGCGCAGCTGCGCCGCATAGCGAAGCGCGGCGAAGAGGGGCAGGTCGTCGTGCATGATGTCTTTCTGCGGCACATAGCCGATGACGCCCCTGTAACTGTTCATGTTTTCATAGTAGTCGTTGGAATCGTAGTAGATCTTGCCGTCCGTTCCCGGGCGCATTCCGTTGATACAGTCAAGAAGGGTGGATTTTCCTGCGCCGCTCCCGCCGACGATGGCGATAAATTCGCCCGCTTCGATGCGGAAAGTGACGTTTGTCACGAGTGAAATCTTGTTTTGACGCGCGTTTCTGTCCGTCACCCGCTTGGACACGTTCACCGCGTCGATGCGGATCCCGCCCTCCGCCACGGAAAAAAGAAGCTTGTTCCGATAAAATATGTACGCCGCCGAAGGAATGGAGATACGATCGTAATCGGAGAGTTTTTTCCGCTTGATCTTTTGGTTGTTGACATAAGTGCCGCCCACGCTGTGCGCGTCTTCGATGTAGAAATTCTCCCCGTCAAATACGATAAAAAAATGCTTTTCGGATACGAGCGGGTTGTCCACGCGGATGTCGCATTTTTCGCCCCTGCCCACCGTCGTCACCGTTTTACCCGTCAGATCGAATGCGGAAGCCCTCTTCCGATCGATCTGCCTGACGGGCAGTATGCGCACGATATCTTCTTTCTCTTTATTGCCTGCGGGGCGCACGGAAAGTAAACCGTCCATCTTCAGAGCGGGGCGGCGGAAGGGCTTTCCGTTCATGCATACGACGCTTTTGCTCCCTGATTTTGTCAGATCTTCCGCATACCAAACATCATTTTTGCGCACCAGCCGTATCTGCACGCCCTGCATGAGCGAAGAACGTACCACAATGTCCGACGGCCGCTTTGCGCCGATGAAGAGCTCTTCTTTGTCTTCGCTGTCGAAAAAGCGGAAAAGATCGCCTTCCTGGATTTTAAGAACGATTTTTTTCATGCAGTGCATCCTCCGCGCTGTTTCTGCTTTCGCGTCATTTCTCTTCTATTATAGCACATAGCAAAGTTAAAAGGCAAATTTTATTTGCATCTTCCCGTCTGCCCGCTTGTTTTTTGCTTGACGGATACGAGAATAAGTGTATAATAACCCTTGGAAAAAAGGTGAGTCATGAAAAAAGAAACAAACAGTCAGTCGCGACAGAAAAATGAGGTCCAAACACAGGAAAATCCGCCCGAGATACAGGAAATATCGCCTGAAACGCAGGCAGGATCCGAAACACAGGAGGCAACACCCGTGGCGGGATCGCCCGAAACACAGGAGGGAACACCCGTGGCGGGATCGCCCGAAACACGCACAGGTTTTGCGGCTGAGCCTTTGCAGGCAGAGGAAGGCGGGCAAGCCGCCGCGCAGGCAAAGGCGAAAGAAAGGGGCTTTTCGATGCTCCTTCATTTTGTAAAGAGCAGTGCGGTGCTGATCGTTGCGCTTGTCGCGGCGGCGGTGACCTGTTTTTTTGTGCCTTTCGACAGGGAATATCTCGGGTATTTCGATCTGAGGACGCTGTCCTGTCTTTTTTGTACGCTTGCGGTCGTGGCGGCATTCAAAAATATTCGTTTTTTCGTGTGGCTTGCCGACATCATCGTGCGGCGCTTCAAAAATATGCGCAACATCGTGCTCGCGCTCGTGTTCGTCACCTATTTCGGGTCGATGATCATGGCGAACGATATGGCGCTCGTTACCTTTT
>CALVSU010000033.1 GCA_944359385.1 uncultured Clostridia bacterium
CTGACAAGCGGCGCAAAAAGCCCCGCGCCCAGTCCCCATGCGGACCCGAGCAGACATCCGCCCAAAAGAACGGGCAAATACATGGGAAGCCAGCGCATACCGCCCTGCGCGCCCAATATGATATGGACGATCTGCGGCAAAATGACCGCAAGCACCGCGACGCCGAACATCACCGCCGTCTTGACCGTGATCTTCGAAGCGAAAGAAGCGCCTCTTTTTCCAAGCAATTTTTCAAGCAAAACAAAATCCTCCCAAAAATCAAACCTGCGGCGAAAATCTATGCATTTCTTTCCCGCCGCACACAAAAACCGCCGCCGTATAGAGGCAGGAAGCCTTCATACGGTCTGAAATACCGCGCACAAACGGCAAAGCAGCTGCGTGTCAGCGGAAATCCTCATACTGTTTGAGAAGCTGCGCCGAAATGCTGGGCGGGATCTTCTCAAAAGCCTTTTCAAACATCTCGCGGGTGAGCGGGATAGGCGTCCTCGATTTTGCCTCCTGCAACTGTTCGAGCGCAAGGCGGCACGCCTCTTCGATGATGCCGCAGATGTCCGCCGCGGAATAATACGCGTCGCGCACGGATACGCGCCCCAGAGACGTTTCTTTGACCGTCGCGCGTTCCGTCATGTCCAAAACGTCTTCCGCGCTGATGCCGTCCAGCGCGATCCCCTCGAGCTTGCTCGCGATGATGGCGCGCTTGGCTTCCGGATCGGGCGGCGTGACGTGTATGAGATGAGAGAACCTCTTATAGCGCAGATATGCGGGATCAATGACGTCGGGGCGGTTGGTCGCCGCGATCATGATGCGCTTGGAACCGTCCACGCCGAACCCGTTGATCCTCTGCAAGAGCTCGGTCGTGACCGCCGCTTTATAGTCTTTCGTATCCTGCGTCCTGCGGCTGAAAATGGATTCGCATTCGTCGACGAACAGGATCGCGCCGTCGGGGCAGGCGTCGATCTCCTGAAAGATCTGCTTGACCGCCTGTTCCGATTCGCCCACGTAAGACTTGAAAATATCCGCGGGCGTGACGATGAAGAGGGGCAAATTCATCGCGTTTGCGATGGCTTCGGCAAACATGGTCTTGCCCGTACCGGGCGCGCCGTACATGAGCATGCCGAGCCCGCCTTCCAGCTTGTAATATTTAAGAATATCGGGGTTTTGCGCCATGAACATGAAGCTCATGACGAGTTTTTTTACGTTTTCAAGCCCCTTGACGTCGTCGAAGGTCGTGTCGGGAACTTTGCTGTTGATGACCGAACCGTAGCTCGCAGCGACGTCGCTCAGTTGTTTATACTGCTCGTCGTAGCGCTTGCGCTCCTCTTCGCCCGTCACGCGCTGAGAAAGAGTGCGCGCGATCTGCGCCGCGCGCGAATATTCCGCACGGAGTTTGAGCCGTTCCTCATCCCGCAGATCTTTTCTGTCCTTTCTTCCCGCAAGGATCTTTCGGATATTCGCGATGGTCTCGGCATATTCCTTTTCCAGCTTTTCCACCGAATCCGCATTCTCGCCTTTCGGTGCCCTGCCTATTCCTGCCATACCCTTCTCCTTTTACAGAATGTCGCTGATGTCCCCGACGCCGCCTTTCTTGTCGGGCGCGTCTGCGGGCGTTCCGCCGTCCGTCTTGGTTTCGGGCATCTGCGCGCCGCGCGCTTTGAGGATCTCGGCAATGAGCGCCTGACCCTTGCCTGGCGCAGAAATGGGCGGATACTTCCTGTCTCCCGCGCGCTTTTCTTCCTTCTTCTTGCGTTTCGCCTCGCGTTTGTCCATCGTCAGGCGCATCCGCTCGCACGCGTCGCGCAGAGAGTCGGTGATGTCCTGCGCCATCGCCTGCTGGCCGAGAATGTTGTCGATCGCGACCTGCATCCTGTTGCGGTTGTTGCGGATGACTTTGCGCATACGCCTCTTGCGCTTCCAGCGGGCGAACAGCCCGTAATTCTCTTTAAGAGAACCCTCCTGCAAAAGCGTGTCGAAATTGATCGCCGAATCGATGAATTCGATCGCTTCAAAGATACAGCTCATCGCCACGTTGATGCCCGTGAGCATTTTGATCGTGTCCTTCATCACGAGCGCAACGTCGAGAAAAGACGCCATCATCTGCGAGCGGAAATCCTCCTGCCCGTATTCAAGAATGAAATCCACCGCCTTGTTCGCAAGGTCGAGGATCTTGTTGTCGAGGTCTTTGCTGCGCTGTTCGCGCTCCCGCTCCAGCTGTCTTTTTTTGACGGCTTCGTCATACTCGGCGAGCGGATCGCGTTCTCTGCTCTTTTCGTCTTTCATGGTCTTAGATCTCCTTATCGGTTATTATTTGACATATTTTTTGAGGGCGGCGGCGAGCGCTTCTCTCTCCGCCTCCGCATTGTCCACCCAATCATGCGCATAAATGCGGCACAGGTTCCAGCCGCAGGCGGCAAAATTCATATAATATCTCATGTTGTAGTCGAGATAGTTATACTTATTGCCCGTCGGCTTTTCGCACCACACGCCCAATTCTGCCCTCTGCATATCCGAAGATAGCACGGCGATCGGCATGCGCACGGACCCTTCGGTGACCCCGTAATTGTATACGACGCGCTTTGCGTCTATTCCGCAGGACACGATAAAGTCACCGACGCTCTTCAGAAATCCCCTTTCGGGCTCTTCGGAAACGAACTGCCCGCGTCCGCCTTCCGCAAAGCGCCGCGCGATCTCCAGATACTCGCGGATGTACGAAACGTTTTCGCCCGTGATGTCGCAAGACTCCACCGAATGCACGATCGTCACGCTGTACTGCGCGCGGGTGACGGCGACGTTGAAGATGCACTTGCCAAGTTTATCGCGGTTGAGCTGTCCGAAACTTGCCGTGATCCGCCCGTCCGCAGTCCTGCCGTAAGTGAGGCTCAGAATCAAGTGCGCCGTTTCCTGCCCCTGCACCGTTTCGATGGTCTTGAAAAAGATGAGTTTTTCGGGCACGTCGTCAAAATTCTGCAGGGCAAGGCTGATCTTGCGGTGCAGTTCCTTGTCGCTGTGAACGAGTCTTTCGATGTATTCCGTCTGTTCCTGACCGAAAGCGACGACGCCGAACGACTCTTTGAGCGTCTGCTTTTCCTCGTCATAATACCGCGCAAAGTGAGCGCGGATGCACTCCGCCACCTTTTCCGCCTCTTCCCTGTTCACGCCGCCGACGCACCTGCCGTCCGGCACATAGACGTCGGTAAAGCCCAGCCCTTCGCGCATCGGCACCGCCGCGGGGAAGGTACGCATATACGGATAAAACTGTTTCTGCGAAAAGGCGATGAGCGATTCCGTCTTGCTCCTGTAATGGCAGACGAGCTCTTCGGCGCGGAACGCCTGATTGCGCAGGGCAAGCGTGAGCGCGGAAAGTTCGGGCTCGAGCAGAAGGCGCACCGTGCCGTCCTCCGCGACCACCCGCTTTTCATAGCTCGCCACGAAATGTTTGATGGGCGGCATCTGCCATTCGTCGCCGACGATGACGCACTGTTTCGCGCGGAAAAGCACGGGAAGGAGATTGACAGGTTCCAGCTGGCTCGCCTCGTCCACGATCACGATGTCGAAGTCCTCGTACTCTTCGGGACGGAAGAGCACGCTCGCCGTGGAGGGCGAAAGGATAAAGCATTTTTTGAGTTTCAAAATCGCCTTCGGATATTTTTTGAAGAGAGAACGAAGGGTCTCCGCGGGATCGCGCTCCGCCGCGAGAAAAGCGAAGTCGGTATCCTCGGGATCGATGCGCGCCATGCAGCGCCCCTCCGTCACGGAGACGTTCGCGTCGGAGATCTTCTTCTCCGCAGCGGCGAGTTTTTCGAGGCTGCGCGCCGCGTTCTTTCCCAATCCGTTGCGCAGAAGACGCATATTCTGCATACGCGCGGTCACCGCAAGGCGGAAGAAGGAGTGTTCGAAGATCTCTTCGAAACTGCCTTTCCGCTCCTTTTCCCCCTTTTCGAAAGGAAGGAAGAAGGCATGGAGCGGCAATGCGTTCTCGGGCGCGTGCAGCAATGCAAAATAGCGGAGTGCGGCAGACAGCACGTTGCGGTCGTCCGCTTCCAGCGCAAAAATTTTCAGATCGTCCACCGTCGGAACGGCGGGATCTGTATAATAACTGTGAAAATACGTCTCTCCGAATTTTTTCAGCCCCGCAAAGAGCGCAAAAAGCCTTTCCTTCTTATCTTCGGGCACGTTTCTGAGCGTGTGCGCGACGCGGCAATTTTCCTGCTGCGTATAAAAACAGAAGGGAGCGGCGGAAAAAAGTTGCCCGACCGCCAGCGCGGACAGAGCTGTTTTCTCCGCATTTTCCTGCCCGAATGTCTCGGGGAGAGAAGCTTTCCTCCCGAGAGCGGCGAGCGCGTCTTTGAGCGCATATTCCGCCGCCCCCGCGCGGCAGGCACCGATCAGCGCCGCAAGCGGGCAATCCTCTTTGAACTCCGCACATTCCGCGAGCGCGAAAAGCGCGTCATAGCTTCTGCCGAGCGCGGTGAGATAGTCGCGCACGGATTCTCCCCTCTTTCCGCTCTTTTCGAGCGCGATGAAGATGCAACGCAACTCCTCGTCAGTCAGTTTTCTCCTGAAAACCATATAGATGCGGTCGGTAAGCGCGTCGATCTCCCGCCCGATCGCCGCGGCGGCGGAAAATTCCGCGACCGCTTCGGCGACGTTTCGGAAACTCACGTTGCCGAGAAAACTCATGCCGCACAGCTTTTCATACGTTTTTTTCGCCTTGAAATCCAGCGCTTTCGGCTTTTCGCCCGCGGCGGCATATTTTTCGAGCGTCTGCGCCGCCTTCATCAGGGTCGCGCGCTCTTTTTCGCACACCTCCTCCGAAAACACCCTGCGCGCGGCGGACAAATGCCCGCGCATGAGCCCGTAAAGTTCCGCAATCCTGTCCGTGAGCGAAACGAGCGACGCGAGCTCCGCCTCGTTGAGAAAAGCGCCGTCATCCGTGCGGAAAAGCCCCGCGTGCGCATACAGATTTTTCGCCTCGGACAAGGTGAGCGTCAGATCGGCGTCGCAATCCGCGAGCATCGTCAGCCGCTTCGCCGCCAGCGCGCCGTCTTTTACCGAAACGCGCGCGTCGGCGCCGTCCTTTTCGATAAGATAATCGGAAAGCGCCTTCGAAAGGGCGGAAAATTCCTGTGCCGCGCCCTTGACCGACAAGATCGCGAGCGTTTCTTCCTCCGTGAGGACGGAACGCATCGCATCCGCGACGGAGCGCGCTTTCAGCGCGCCGATCCCTTCGCCGCAGTCGGAAAGGAGCGCACGGATATCGCCGTATGCCTTGTCCGCGAGTGCGGCAAGCTCCGTATAGACGGAAAACGCCTTTTCCTCGTCAAATCCCGCCGTGGCGGAAAACCACGGGCATTTTTTTACGGGGTGCGCGCCGCCGCCCGTCATCGTATGATAATGATTGCCCGCGTCTTTCACCGCGGAAAGCAGAACTTCGTACTGTTTGCGGGAAAGAGGCAGCACCTCTTCGGGCGCGGCGAACGCGACTTCCGTCACGTCGTTTTTGAGATATGTGTCCAGCGCCTCGTAGTAACTCCCGCCGGCGATCGTGCCGTCCGAAAACAGTTTATCCACATAGTCGGAGAGATAGACGATCGCCGATGTCTTTTCGTTGTTACCCTGATCGCGCAACTTGTTCGCCGCGGAATCGGACGCATATTCGCGCCGCGCTTTGAGCAATGCGCGGAAATCCGCCTTGACGTTGACAGGGTTGACCTGCGCCGCCTGCGCTTCCGTCTCGTAATCCATCAGCATGACGAATTTGCGAAGCGGCTCGGGAAGTTTCGCGTTCACCTCGGAAAGCGCGGAGAGCTTTTTGGATGAGAGCAGGATCTTCTTGTTCTGCGCGAGAAGCGCGGCGATCATGTTCGCGATCGTGAGCGTCTTGCCCGTTCCGGGCGGTCCCTTGATGATGAGCGATTCCCCGTTCACGACGCGGCGGATCATCTCTTCCTGCACGCTGTCGCGCGGGAGCACGAACTCGGGCTCGGTCAGAAACTGCGCCTTGCGCTCGGGAAGGCTCTCCGTAAACACTTTTTTCACAAGCGGATGCGCGTAGATCTTATCGCGATTGCGCTTGATGTCGTAATACATACACAGCTCGCCGTGGTTGTATTGCGCGATCGCGACGACGTCTTTTTCAAATTCAAAAACGGTGTTCCCCTCAATGTCCGCACGCTTGCAGGCGGCGACATATGCGCCCGCGGCGGCAAAGTATTCTTTGCCCGAACCCAGCTTTTCAAGGGAGATCGGATCGTCGAAATCCCCTCCCCCGTTCGGGTGCGGGAACGCGTCCGCCACCTCGTCGCCGAGCACCTGTCTGAATTTGTGTATCAGGCAGGGATTGAAATACGCGTCGTCATCGACAAATTCGATGTATACGGGGCTGGTGCTGACCGAACGGATCAGCCGTATAGGAAAAATGAGAAGGGGCGAACGAACGACCTTGGTGACATCTTTGGTGACAGAGATCTTCCAGCGCACTTCTCCGATGCTCAAAAAGAGCGGATTGTTCCCCTTGAGATTGAGTTCTTTATACACGCCCGTGATGAACATATCCAGCTGTCTCGGGTCTTTCAGTCCGTCGGCGCTTCTCCATTCGAAATCGTTGATGTTCCTGCCGATCACCTGTTCGCCCGTGACGGCACTGCCGCGCAGAACGGTGTTGCCCACCTTGCCGATACGCGCGCGGATGACTTCCAGTGCATATTCGGCAATGTCGAAACGCATTTTGTGCGAAAGATAGTATGTCTTCGAAAGATCGCCCGCTTCCAGATCGATCAGTTTGTTTTTCGAGCCCTCGTTGATGTGCAGCAGCTCTTCTATATAATCTTCAAGATAGTTTTCCATGTTTTTTCCCTTATTCGAAATCGATGGTATGCCAGACATCATTGCTCTTTTTCACGCAGTCCGATTCAAACGCAAATGCGTCCGCCTCATAGATCTGCACGCGGTACGCTTTATGCGGGATATTGAAATAACAGAGTTCGTTCAGCCCCCACTGGGTGATGCGCGCCTTGGTGACGCCCAGCTCTTCCCAATACCAGTCCGCCCAGCCGCCTCTGACCGCCATAGCCTGAAAGGCGTGGAAACATTCGTGACAGATCGCCCCGACCGTCCATTCGTAGTCCTGCACGCTGCTCTTTTTATAGAGGATCAGCTTTCCCCCGTCACAGCAAGTTCCCCCTGCGCCTTTATTTTTCAGCTCGTCGAGCACCTGCACTTCGGGATCGATGCCGATCCCCAGCGCGCGCATGATCAGCCGCGTCGCGGCGGTAAGACGCTCGCTCTTGGTCTCGTTGTCCAGCTTCGCCCAGACAGACTGATCGTTCCCGCAGGCGGAGCAATACCGCGCGAGCAATCCGCATTTTTCAAAGAGGGAAAGCCCGCTCGTCATGATCTTACGGATGTTGTTCGGATTCACGTCGCCGATATCGTCGTAACTGAACTCGCGCTTGCCGCCGAGTTTGCTGTCCACTTCGGAAGAATAATCTCCCCACCCATCGTCCAGCAGCTGACCCTGCGAAGGCAGTTTTCTCAGATATCGGAACGCCGCCGACCTTCTTTCGGATGAAAATTCCGTCAGCAGTTGTTTCCATTCCTTTTTGCGGGCAAACGCCTTGACGGCGAGATTCAGCCCGACAAACCCCATGAACGGCATACGCTCTTTGACGAACGCATAGTCGCCCTGCGCCGAATCGATCATGCCTTTCTCTTCGAACAGCTCGATCACCTCGCGGTAATTCGGCATGGAAAGATACAGAAAACTTACGTCGATCGCGGAAAGTCCGCCGCCTGCACACGCAGAGAGCGCCTGTTCATAGACTTGTCTGTCGCCCGTAGGATCGATAAAAAATATCTTATGACCGCCTTTGCCGAACCGAGCCGCCGCGCGGAACAGAGCCTGTTTGTTCCCGCCGCGGTAACGTTCGGCGCCGCATACGATCACGCTGACGTTCTTCTTCGCAAAGATCGAAAAGATGTTGTCGAGGCTTTCCTCCGTCCGACCTTCGAACGCGCCCGCAGGCACCGAATACACCTCGGCAGGTGCGTTTTTGACCGCAAACAGCTCTGCTTCTTCGGGAAAAGGGGTGCACAGCACGAGGGCGTTGGCAAGGTACTGTCCGCCCTTCGAAAGTTCGGGGAAAAATTCAAAGCGCGCCCATTCGGTCGAACCGCGCAATTCCCGCGCGTTTTCCGTCAAAAAGCCCTCGTCGTCTTTGAGCCGTATATTTTCCGCAAGATCCCGCGCAAATTTTTGCACCTTGTGCAGGTCCTGCACCAATTCGTCCGCCACGGGCGGGAAAACGACGTCCTTGCCGAACACTTCCTGCCCGCTCCGCAAACAGACCGCTTGCTCTTCTTTCGCCGCAAACGCGTCCGCGACGGCGATACACTCTTCTCTCGAAGAAGTCGCCGCCTTCCAGTCATAGGTGCGCACGCGGAGCGCCTGCGCCGCCGCGTCTGCCATGATCTTCTGCACCGCGGCCGAAAAATCCGCCAGACGGACAAAGAGCTCCGCCGTGTTCGCGTATCCCTTCTCGCGCGCGAGAGGTGTTTTTTCCGCGAGAAATGCGCTCAGCTTTTCAAAGTCGTTCGCGTTGTAACCGCAGGTAAAATAAGCGAGCGCAAGTTCCTTTGCGCGGATACGCCAGCAAAGCGCCTCCGCGCTCTCCCTGTTCTTTTGGTTGAGCCAATCGTAAGACAACAGCTTTTCAAGCTCGGTCTCGCCCGCCCGCAATTCCTCAAGATCTTCCGACTTGTGATAGACGTAGTTGGCTTTCCCGAGGATATCCTGCACGTTTTCCATATGTTCGCCCCTTTATTGCGCCCGATCTTCGCCCGAAAACGGACGTTCATCTCTTTTTGCCGCCTGCCGCGGTTTCCACTCTGCCGCCGCAAATACTGCGCCAGGCGGCGCAAATTTTTCTCACCTTGCCTGCCGCGGGTTCCACTCTGCCGCCGCGAATACTGCGCCAGGCGGCGCAAATTTTTCTCGTCTTGCCTGCCGCGCATTCCCTCTCTGCCGCCGCAAAATGCGGCGGCAGGCGGCGGAATCGACCTTATTTATCGCTGTCGGAAAGCGGAATAAAGGACGCGATCTCCTCGTCCGCTTTCTTTTTCTCCTGTTCTGTGGAGCCGCCGTTCATGCCGAGTTCGCCGAGAAGGGCATCCATCTCCGCTTCCGCCGCTTTCTCTTTTTCCTTGTCGTTTTTGACAGCCTCGGGGCGCCTGCGCTCCTCCCTCTGGCTGTCTTCGAGATTGAGTTCGCGCCTGATGTCGCGCCAGGATTCGCGCACCTCTTCTGTAAAGCCGCCGTGCAGTTTGATCATGTCGAACACGCCGAGAATGCGGTTGACGATCGCACGCATCTGATCGGGCGACACCCTGCCCAGAAGCACGCCGCTCAGTTCCACGAAGTCGATGTTGCGCGCGAGCGTCGTGAGCATGGCGGGGTCGTTGTCGTATTCCATGATCTTGTCGTTGAGGCGGGTAAATTCCCTGCGGATCCCCTCGCGGTCCATGCGGGCGTTGCTCGCTCTTTCCAGATCTCTCTCCGTGGTTTTGATGAGTTCCGAGATATCTTCCAGCTCCGTTTTCAGCCGGCGCATTTTGGGAAGCGCCTGCTCCGCCTTGATTTCGCCGTTCTTGTAACGGATGGCAAGACTCTGCATCTCCGCCGTCTTCTCTTCCGATTTTTTATAGAGTGCGTTGCACTCTTCTTCCATCTTATCGGTGTTGTAGCGCCGCTTGGTGACTTCGTCGAACTCTTCGAGCGCATCGCAGAACGCGCCGATCTGTTCGATGTGCTGAGAGCTCGCAATGATCCTGTCCACGCTGTCGGGAAGATACTTCACTCTCTCTTCGAGGTATTTGTCGTCCGCGATCTCCTTCTTTTTGGGCGCCTCTTTCAGACTCTCCCATTCCTTCGCTTTTTCGAGCGCGGAGCGGAGATTCTCCACCGCCTCTCCGTCGCACATATACACAGAAAGTTTTCTGCGCCATTTCAGGATAAAGCCGATCATCTCCTCCGCGCGGTCTGCTGCGTTTTTGGAGACGTTGTCCCACGCGCCCAGCACGACCTCTTCCGTCTTGTTCAGAAGTTCGATGCTCTCGCGCAGCCGATCCTGTTTGGATGCGTTTCCCTTCATTGCGAGGACCGCTTCTGCGCCTTTGCGAGACGTTTGGATGTACTTGAGCGCTTCTTCCCTGATATTCATTTTCCCCTCCTTCCGATCGGTCTTCGGCACGGATGCCACGATCTTTTCTTTCTGGTCTCTGAATTTTACGAGTTTGTCCGCCGCCTTCCTGTCGCTCAGCTTCAGCGTAAGGCGGATAAGGTCGGCGATCGCCTCTTTGCTTTTGGCCGTAAAACCGCCCTGATTGATCGCCGCGACGACCAGTTTTTCGATGTCGTCCACGATCTCTTCCGAAAACGCCTGACATGCGTCGCTCGCATATCCGCGCGCAACGAGATCTTTGAAATCCTCGTCGAATTCGATCTTATTCGCCCTGAGGGCGGCAATGATTTTTTCCTGTTTGTCCATATGACTATTCTCCTCCGCAAACGGCTGTGATGAGTTTTTTCACCGCGTCGCCCGCGCCGCGGAATTTTGCCTTGTAGTAATATACGTCGTCGTCGAAAAAGGTGTAATCCTGTCTTCCCGCATCGCTGACGAGCCTTCTCACGAGCTCGTAACGGTCTGCCCTGAGCACGTCGGCGATCTGATTCTGCTCGAGTCTGCCGAAATATTTATGTCCGCCGTTGCCGTTGAAAAAGAAGAAATACACTTCGCTCTCCCCGCCGAGAGAAGAGAGGATCTCGTCGATGCGCCGTCTGTTGGTCATGGCGGAAAACGCCGCGCCGCCGTCGAGCAGGCTCCCCTTTTTGTCGCATTCCGCAACGCTCATGAAGACGCCCTTCTCTGCCATGCGGTAAGCGTCCAGCTTATTGCCGACGGTCTCTGTAAACAGCTTTTTGAGCTCCTCGCCCGAAAGCCTGCAAACCCCGAAAAGGGGCGCACGCACCTTCGCGAAACAGGAGTACAGTGTGGAAAACGCCTGCTCGCTCCGCGAGTTCTTCATCAGTTCCGACCGCTGTTTCTGATAATCCAGTCCCAGCTTTGCTCTCACGCGGGAGCGGTTGTATTCGAAATTGAATTTATCCAGCACCGCGATCTCCTCGGGAACGAAAGCGAGCATTTCCAACATGAGATTTGCCGCCGCGATGCGTATCTCCTGCCAGTCGTAAGTCTTTCCGACCGATTCGTCTACCGCGAGCTGTGCGTCGCTGAAACAGACGGCGCTGTAATAGGCATAGGCGATGCGGCAGCGCACCGCTTCGCTGCGGTTGACTTCGACGTAGTCTTTGTCGTAGTAATACCCGAGCCGCGTGACCGCCAGAGGATTGCCCAGCCGCGCCGCGTCTTTGCACAGTTCGACCGCCTTTTCGAGCGTCTTTTTGCCGCTTCTGCGCCGCTCCGACACACTCATCG
Source organism: uncultured Clostridia bacterium (assembly GCA_944359385.1). Classification (GTDB taxonomy): domain Bacteria; phylum Bacillota; class Clostridia; order Christensenellales; family Borkfalkiaceae; genus Borkfalkia. Next base: position 11,490 of record CALVSU010000033.1, read on the forward strand.
TCAGCCATGAAAAATAACTTCGCTCCGCCAGCGTGAAGAGCTCTTCGTTTTCCGCGGTGATGCGGAAATTCCCCGACATGCTCGCGATCTCGTGTTTGCAGTACGGGCAAGCCCAGCTCCCGTCGTACAGTTCGAGAGGCTGTTCGACCTTTCTTTTGCACTTATCGTTGCCGCAGATCATCCTTTATGCCTCCCCCGCAGACACGCTCTCCACGATGAAAAACTCGTGCACAATGGCGTCCGCTTTAAAGTTCTTTTCGCTGATCTTCGCCGTGACTTTATAGGATCCGATCTCCGTCGGTTTAACGTTGCCGAGAGAAACGCCTTCCGCCGTAAAATATTCATAGATCACCGTCACGCCCGATTCGCCGCAGACCGCTTCGGGCGCTTTGCCTCCGCCGTCATAGACGAAGGTAAATACATCTTCTTTCCAGTCGAGTTCGACCGTCTTCTGCGCGATGGAATATGCGCAGCTCTGCACGGAAGAAAAGTAATAATTGCTATCCGAAGGCAAGGTCACGCTCGCCGTATAATTGCCCGCGTCGATCCCCTTGCCCGCATAAACGAGCGAGCCGATCACCGAAGTCTCTTCGCCCGAGACCGCGCCGACAACTTCCGAAACGCGCACATACTGCTCGCTTCCGTTGTAGACAAAATTTCTGGAAGCCGACCACTCGACCGAGATCGCCTTCTTTGCGATCACCAACTGTGCGGACACGATGCTGACGCTGTAATTGCCGCCCTTTGCCCCCGCAGTGAAAGTCGCCTCGATCTGATAAGTCCCCGCGTCTTTCGCGCTGAGTGCAGTGCCGCCGTATATGAGCGTGAGGACGTCAGCGAGCGTGTCGCCCGCCGCAAGCCCTTCCGTCCGATAGACATATTCCGCCGTCTTGCCGTCATACGTCTTGGAAATATCCGTAAAGCGCACCGTGAGCGATCTTTTTTCGACGGTATAAGAACATTCCGACGAAGAGAGCACGTAATTCCCCGACGAGGAGACGGAAGCGACCATGGTGTGTTCTCCCGCCTCCGCCGCACCGCCTTCGTAGACGAGGGCGGAAAGCACGGCGTTCTCTTCTCCCTGCACCGCGCCCGTGACGCTCACTGCGCGCACGCTCTTGACGGTGCCGTCGTAGACAAATGTGCGCGACGCGTCCCAGATGAGCGTGACGGTGGCTTTGGAGATCTCGTATTCCCTGCTCTGTTCCGCGGCGAACGTATAATTGCTCGCGTCCGAAAGCGTCGCCGTGACGGTATGCGTTCCCGCATTGACGCCGCCCGTAGAAACGCTGTAACGGATATCCTTTTCAAGGATGAGCGATTCCTCCCCCGACACAGCGCCTGCCAAAGCCGAGGCGCGGACGTACTGCAGATTTCCGTTATACGTCAGCGCAACATCCTCCCACGCGGAAACGGAGATCTGTCTCTTTTCCACCGTAAAGGCATAAGAAGGATTGGAAACCGTATAATTCGCGTCTTCGACCGTCGCGCGCGCGGTATATTTCCCCGCGTTTATTCCCGCGCCGTAAACGGTCAGCACCAGCGCTCCGTCCTCTCCTACGCCGTCCGCCGAAACGGCGGGCAAATGTTCTTTCCCGTCA
>CALVSU010000034.1 GCA_944359385.1 uncultured Clostridia bacterium
AAGTTAAGCTCTCTTACGCCGAAAGTACTTGAGGATCACCCTCCGGGAGGATAGGTAGTTGCCGCATCCATTTGAAAGACATCCGATTTTGTCGGGTGTCTTTTTTGTTTGATCGGGAGATCTTCGGAAGCGAGAGGAATGCCGATGCGCCGCAAAAGCCGGGCAGACCAAAGGTGCTGGCAGACAAAAGTGCAGAAGTGGGATAGGGCAGGGACTGGCAAAGACGTAAAGCAGGCGAAGACACAAAACGGGCAAAGGAATGTCCGCTTGCAAGGAAAAATTTATTTTTCTGTTGACAAAAAAGCGAAACGTGTCGTATAATGAAGAAAAAGGAGAGAACATTATGAAAAAGACTTGGAACAATCGCTGGAAAAAAGCGCTTATCTGGCTGAGCGGGTATCTGAGCTTCATCGCGTTTGCGATCGTGGGCGGATTTGTGATCGTGAAAAGCGAGGACAAAGAGCTGCGCAAAACGGCGAAGAGCGCGTTCATCGTCACGCTTGTCTTTACCGCGATCGGCGCGTTACAGACCATCCTCAGCAACATCAACGCCCGCGCGGGCTACAAAGCGGCGTTCAGCGAATTCAATTCATGGCTGGGATTCATCGTCACGCTTGCGGAGATATTCGTGTACGCGACGTTTGTCCTGCTGTCGCTGTTCGGGGCGTCTTCGGAAGAGGATAAAGACGCCGCCGCGGCAGACGATGCGAAAAAGGAAACGCCCGACGAGGCACAAAAGAGCGACGGCGAGGAACAGAAATAAATTTCTGCCGCGTGAAAGAGAACAAAACGGCTGTCGGCAGATCTTCTTGATTTGAAGACAGGACAAAACAAAAGGCGGGAGACGCAGATCATCTGCGTCTCCCGCCTTTGTTTTATGCTTATGTATGCGGTCGCTTAATGTTTATCCGCATTGCCATTGCTTTTGCGATTTGCCTTTGTCTTATGCCTTTCGGTCATGCGGCCAATGTGATTTCTGCTTCCGTACCGTTAAAGTTGTAGTACAGTTTGTATGAATCCGGCTGTTCGGTCAGTCCGAAGTCAAACTTGATATCGAACAGCCATGTATTGTCTCCGCGGACGTACGATTCTTCGTAAACGATGTTATTCATGCCCGTATAAGATGTGATGCCGTACGACGGCGCAAGAAACGCCGTGGCAGTATCCGTGTAGCCGTTCTCCGCGGCAACGGTTTCCCAAATTTCTTCCTGCTGTTCATCGGTTGCGTACGTTGTGTTTTTGTAAAATCCTTTGCAGGTAATTTTTTCGCCGTCTACTTCCAGCGTGAAGTTTTCGGGAAGGATCTCCGTACCCGCTTCCAGATCGTAGAGCCGCAAATTCTTTGCGCTGAGTATGTATGCGGTGCCGGGAAAAGTCTTTTCAATGTCGGTCGTGTATGTATAGGTCGTTGCGAGCGACGTTCTTTCGTATACGTCGGGTTCGCCCGCTTCATGGTTCAAACACATGTGGATATTGGTACCGATCACGGGGTAGTCGTCGATGCCGTCGGAGGCGGAACGGTAATAAACGGGCGCGCTTTGGTAACGCAGCGTATCGGACGCCCCCGGCTGTTCGTCGAAAATTACGAGCACGCGCCAAATTTCTCCCGGTTTGATATCAAAAGAAGCATAATCATCAGCAGCCACAATTCCGTCGTTAAAGGTTTTATGTTCGAGGACCCTGCCGACGGTATATATGATACCGCTATCCGTTCTCGAAGTACTGCTGAACGTTACCGGTTCCCAACGCCCGTACGTTTTGGTGTCCAGGTCTTCGGGATAAGGCTGGTCTTGCGAATATATAATCATTCCCGAGGCCGTAAGATCGCCGTAAGTGAATTGGTTTGTATAGAGCCGGTTGGTTGCGGGAACAGAAGTTCCGCTGTTAAATACGCATATATCCGCAATGTAGCGGGGGTTTCCGTCGCCCTCTGTCGTCGGTTCGCCCGTCAGTCCTTTGGCGCTGAACGTCAGCGTCAGATCTACGGCGCTGAAACTCATTTCTTTCGCCGTGATTGCGGGGCCGCCGGCAGCCTCTTCCGTGCCACACCCGGCGAGCGCCGCACACAGTGCAGCTACGCTTATAAGCGTTAAAACAAGTGCCAAAAATTTCTTTTTCATGGTTTTCTCCTTGCCGAATCAAGATTTGTCAATATTATAACCGTAAAAATTACGGTTGTCAAGCATTTACCGTAAAAAGTACGGTAATATAGTGTACATGATGTTCCGAGAGAGATTGAAGGAATTGCGTACGGAAAGAGGCTGGACGCAAAAGACGTTGGCACAGAAACTCAATGTCACGGACGATTGTGTGTTTTTTTGGGAAAAAGGCCGCAGCGAGCCGTCCATTCAGCAAATTTTGGATTTGGCGGATTTATTCGGAGTTACGACCGATTATCTGCTCGGCAAAAGCGATTATTAATAACAATTTTCGGCGGTAAGCGTGCAATAAAAAAACCTGCAAGCGGTGCTTTCCGCTTGCAGGTTTGAAATATTGTAAAACGTAAAGGACTCTTATGCGCCCTCCTTTCGCCTTCGGTGTTTGCTCTCCGCGCGCGCCGCAAAAAAGGGAAAGGCGTCGTGCCGGGCAGCTACGGAAGAGACGCAGCGGATGCCGCAGGGCGAATATTTGGCGAACGGGCAGAGGGAAAATTCTTCGCTTCCCGCGGGCGGCTCACCGTTTTCGGGAGAGTCTCAAAGGGATGACGGGCAGCAGCATTAGAGCGCAAAGCAAGAGTTTCGGGGAAAAAATAGGGCAGAAAGCGAAACAAAGAGGGCAAAGGCAATTACTGCCTTTGCCCTCTTTGTTTCGCGCGGAAAGACGCCGAACGGCGTGCGGGCATACGAAACCGCGCATCCGAACGGTCAGAAAAAGTCGGACAAAGAGAAAGGCTTGAACAAAGCGACGGGCTCGGGCAAAGGAAAAGGACGGCAAAGGAAAAGGACAGAAAAGAAAAGGACGGCAAAGGCCGCCCTTTTATAATATTTGACTTTCGGATCGCGCGCGGACGGCTTTCGAAAAAAGATCGGTCGGCGGCGCGGCGACCGCGTCAGGACTGGTCGGTGTTTTGTTTTTCGATATTTGCGACGACGTCGAAGTTTTCACCGAGCAGGGAAACGCCCTCGCGCAGTTTTCCCATGATCTCCTGTTCGCCGAGCTTCGTATCGAAGGGGACCGCGACGTCGAAGATGAGATTGGAATGCGATGTTCCGCCCACGACGCGGAAATCGTGCATTCTGAATGCGGGGTCGATGTTTTTCACGATTTTGTCCACATCTTCGCGCAGAAGATTGATTTTCGGATCGTCGAGAACGAGCGGGTCGATATGTACCGTCAGAAGGACGCCCGTCTCTTTTTCCGTCTTTTTTTCGATGGCGTCGGCGAGGTCGTGCGCCGACATGACGGGCATATGCGAGTCAACTTCCACGTGCACGGTCGCATAGCGCGCCGTTCTGCCGTAGCTGTGCACGGTCAGATCGTGGATGCCGTGTACTGCTTCAAAAGAAAAGATCTGTTCCTTGAGTTTTTTTACGGTTTCCGCATCCGCCGCATCTCCGATGAGTCTCGAAACAGTCTCTCTGAGAATGGAAACGCCCGAAAAGGCGATGAACAGCGCGACGGCAATGCCCATGTAGCCGTCCAGTTCCACTCCTGTATAATGGGAAATGATGAGCGAGATGAGAACGGCGGTCGTCGCGGCGGCGTCGCTGAGACTGTCGACGGCGGTGGCTTTGAGCGTTTCGGAAGAAAATTCTTTGGCGAGAGCGCGGTTCATGACGAACATAAAGAGCTTGACGAGCACGGACGCGCCGAGCACGGCGGCGAGGGCGAGAGAAAATTCGCTCGCTTCGGGGGAAAAGATCTTCTGCACCGACTGCACGATAAGCTCGACCGCGACGGCGAGAATGACGACGGAAATGACGAGCGCGGCGATGCTTTCGGCGCGCTGGTGTCCGAAGGGGTGTTCCTTGTCGGCGGGCTTTCCGCTCATTTTGAAGCCGATGACGGAAACGACGTTGCTCCCGCAGTCGGTGAGGTTGTTGAGACCGTCCGCGACGACGGACAGCGCCCCCGCTATGGTGCCGAATACGATCTTGCCCGCGGCAAGCAGGGTGTTGAGCGCGATGCCGACAAATCCCGCCCGCCTTCCGCACTTATCGCGCGCGGCGGGGGCGTCACCCTCGTTTTTTCTGACAAGCATCTTTGCAAAAATGTTCATGATGATACCTTTATAATGAGAATACGGATCTTTGCCCGCAGAAATGCGGCACAATGCCAACGCGACACAGTGTCAGTTCGGTTCAGTACCATGGCGGCGCAGAGCCGGTGTGTCTCAGCGCCAAGGCTACACGGTGTCAGTGCGGTTTTGCGTCTGCCTGCCGCCCGCTTGCGGGCGCGGGCGGCAGGGAATTTGTTTTCAAAGCAGGTCTTTGAGCGCCGAAATATCGGTGACCCATTCGTGGCGGCTCCGTTCGGCGTGGATGCGGTTGGCCTCTCCGAGCGCGGCGTGAAATTCGCTCTCGGTCGCGCCGTTGACCTTCATGTAGTGCGCCTGCGCCCGCTGTCCGTTCCCGACGAGGTAAGCCCTGCCGATATGGATGACTTCGTGGCAGGCGGGGCAGACCGCGATGATGTTCTGCAGTTTCTGGACGTGTTTTTCGTCGTCGTAGCTCCAGACTTCGTGCGCTTCCAGTCTTCCCGTCCTGCCGCACACGCTGCATCTGCCGCCCGCGCGCGCATAGGCGGCGCGGCGCAGTCTGTCCCACATTTCTTTGGGAAGCGCGCTTCGCAGGTTTGTATACCAGCAGCCGTCGGGGACGAGCTGAAAACACAATTTTCTTTTATCCATGCGCCTATTTTAGCACATTCCGAAAAAAAATACAACAGTCGCGCGGGGAATAAAAAAGCACAAATTGTGGGCTGAACTGTTGAAAGGCGGCATATAATGTGTTATAATACGGTCAAGGAGGGAAATGAGGAATGGAATACGAAAACGCGGCAAGATTTCTCAAAAGCTATAACCGTATAGAAAATCAGCTGAAGATCCTCTACGGCGGCAAGGCGACGCAGAATTTCACGGACCTTGTCAAGCGATGCACCGACCTCAACCTGACGGTGCGAAGATATGAAAACGAACTCATCGACTACGGAAAACTCCGCAATGCGATCGTACACCGCGCGACGGATTCGGAGGAAGTGTTCATCGCCAACCCCTGCGACAACGTTGTGGAAAACATCGAGTTTATCGAAAAACAGCTCTGCCACCCGCCGCGGCTCATGGACGCGATCAAGATCAAAAAGATCGCATCGGTCTTTGCCGACAAGCCGCTCATCACTGCGGTGGAAACGTTTGCCGAAACATGGCAGAAATCGCTCGTCGTTTATGATCACGGCAAGATGATCGGCATGATCAACTCTTACGGGTTGTATGACAAGATCGCCGAACATGCGCGTTCAGGCGGAGATCTCAACGATTTTCTGATGAAGACGCCCTGCGGCGAGATCGTGGACGCGGAAATGTTGGGCCGCTACAAGCTCATGAGCAAAGAGGCGACGGTGTTCGAGGTGTTCAAGGCGTTTGAAGAGCAGAAAAATCTGCTTGCGGTCATCATCACCGAAAACGGCGTGCTCGGCGAGCGTGCGATGAACATCATCACGCCTGCCGATTTTCCGCGCATCAACCGCTATCTCGAGACGTACAACGTCAAGACGTTTTGACAAAATGTAAATAAATCTCAAAAAATTAAAAATTTTTTCAAAATAATTTAAAAAGGGTATTGACAAACAAAAAATACGTGGTATAATAGGTGTACAAGAAAGGAATGGCGGAAGGGTGTTGACCGAAAACATCTTCCGATGCGAATCCCGATAAAGGAACTTTGAGCGAACGATCGCCGTACAAATTCCGCAAAGCAAATTCTGCAGGACGGTATCCTTAAAAAAGATAGCGGCGCTGAACGGAAGGCGGAAAGCGAGAGGGAACGAGAAGGAAATTTTGAAGGACGAACAGAGGACGTTGCGATCGGTAAATCATTGAATTCCATCTGCAGACGGCGTTTTTCGTACGGGGAACGACGGGAAGGAAATGATTGAACCGGATACTGTTCTTGCCTTAGGTGGGTTTATATAACAAATTCCGAAAACGCAGGTGCGTTTTCAAGCCAAAGGAAAAAGAATTCTTTTTGCAGGAAATTCAAGCACATTGTCCGACAAAGCGAAAAGGGTTTTTGATCAGGCTTTCGGGTTGATAGGGGGAAAATGGCATACCGTTAAAAGGAAAGCAAAAATTTTTTCGGGAGAGCAGGTTTAACCGACAAGATGTCGCAAAGAGGTTAAAAAGTGTAAGTTGCGATCCGTTGAAAAAAACTTTTCAGAATATACGGTTTGTGAATATGTAAACGCCACAAAGAGGCGGTGCGCTTTCAAAAGCGCACCGCCTTGATTCGTTTTAAAAGCGGGCGAAATCCATATGAACAGATCACGGCGGCATGACGGGAAAAGCCCGCAATGGCGTTTGGCTTAGTTAAAATAGCGTGCAAGAGAAACGCGGCAGAAATCATGCGGAAGAAAAGCGGCAAAATTTATGCCGAAGGGGAATGTAAAGGCGCTGAGGGCTTGCTCAGAAGAGAACGTTGAAGCAGGGCAATAAAGAGAAATTTATACAAAGTCGGGGCGCGGCGACAAATAGAACATATACAAAGTCGGGGTGCGGCGTCAAATAGAACTTATACAAAGTCGGCGGCAAAGCAAAATTTATACAAGCATTTGCGGCATGGCGGCGCATAGAACTTATACAAACAGGCGGAGTACGGCGGCAAAGCGAGAATTTATACAAACAGTTGCGGCGCGGTGTGATTTATGGTATAATCGACAGCGGAAAGCCTGCCGCGCCCGCTTTGCGGGCGCGGCGGAGGATAAACGGGGGCGATATGTCGGAAAACATCATCGAGGTCAGCGGGCTTGAAAAATCCTATGCGAGCGTAAAGGCGGTGCAGGGTATAGGCTTCACGGTTGAAAAGGGGAGCTTATTTTCTTTTCTCGGGGTAAACGGTGCGGGGAAGAGCACGACCATCAATATCCTCTGTTCCATTCTAGAAAAAGACGGCGGCACGGTGCGCATCGGCGGATTCGACCTGGACAGGGAGCGGCAGAAGATCAAGCCTCTTTTGGGCGTAGTGTTTCAGAATACCGTGCTGGACGATCTTCTGACGGTGCGCGACAATCTCACCGTCCGCGCGAGTTTTTACGGGCTCAAAGGGAAGGCGTGGGGAGAGCGGCTGGAAGAGCTGAGCGGGCTTCTCGATCTGAAAGAGATCTTAAAACGACCGTTCGGCAAGCTTTCGGGCGGACAGCGGCGCAGGGTGGATATTGCGCGCGCGTTGATACACAAGCCTTCTCTGCTTGTTCTTGACGAACCGACGACGGGGTTGGACCCGAAAACGCGTCAGACGGTGTGGGAGATCGTCCGCAGATTGCAGAGGGAAGAAGGAATGACGGTCTTTTTAACGACGCATTATATGGAAGAGGCGGACGGATCTGACCGTGTAGTCATCATCGATGACGGGAAGATCGCGGCGGAAGGGGCGCCCGCTGTTTTGAAAAACGAATATTCGGGCAGCAAATTGTATGTGTACGGCGACGCGCAGGGGAATCTTGCGCGTCTGCGCGCAGCGGGATTTGCGGCGGAAGCGGAGCGGGGCGTTGTCGTGCTGAAAACGGAGAATGCGGATCAGGCGCGCGCGGCGCTGTCCGTCTTCGACGGGGAGCCGCTGGACTTCGAGTACGAAAAGGGCACGATGGACGATGTGTTTCTTGCGGTCACGGGCAAAAAACTGCATGGAGGGAACGCGCAATGAATATGCTCCTTTGTATGACGGGGAGAAATCTTAAAATTTTTCTCAAAGACAAAGCGAACATCTTTTTTTCGCTTCTGACGACGTTTATCGTGCTTGGGCTTTATATACTGTTTCTCGGAAAAACGCAGACGGACTCCATCAATGCGGCGCTTGCGGAAGTCGGTTTTTCGGGCGCGGAAAAGGAAGTGCGCGCGTTTTGCGACAGCTGGATGCTGTCGGGGGCGCTCGCGAGCGCGACGATCACCGTTCCGCTGTGCGCGTGCGGGGTAATGGTGCAGGACAAGAAACGCGGCATTGTCAACGACCTCGCCGCGTCGCCCGTGCCGAAATGGCTGGCGCCCGCGTCTTATTGTCTTTCGGTTGCGGCGGCGGGGCTGATCCTCTGTTCGGTCGTGTTTGTGCTGGCGCTCGGCTGGCTCGCCCTTTCGGGAAGCTGGTGCCTGACGGCGGCGGACGTGTTCGGGGCGTTTGGTTCGATGGTGCTTTCCGTGCTCTGTTCGACGGCGCTGCTCGTCTTTGCCGTGGGATTTATCAGGACGGACGGCGCGTTCACGGGGCTCAACGTCATACTTGGCACGGTGGTGGGCTTTCTCATCGGTGCGTATATGCCGCTTTCGATGCTGCCGAAGGGCATACAATACTTTTCCGCGTGCATCCCCGGAAGTCATACGGCGGGGCTCATGCGCAATTTCATCATGGGCGGGGCTCTGGATAAGCTGGAAAGCGTTTCGTCCGCGGAATTTGCGGCGGGATTGCGGGAACAGTTTTCCTTTGAACTCTACTTTTTCGGCAACGCCGTGACGCCTGCCGCCATGGCGGTCTTTATCGCGGGCGCGGCGCTTCTGTTTATCGGCGTTCTTGCGTTGCAGGGTTTTATCGTGCGGGGCGGCGCAAAAAAGAAAAAACGGCGTAAGCTATAAAGATCGGTCTGATGAATAAAAATCGCCGCAAGAGAGAAAAAACGAGGTAAACACGAAAAACAACGGAATGAGGAGGCTTTTATGATCTATAAAAATATATCCGAACTCATCGGAAAAACGCCGCTCATGGAGCTTGGCGGCATGGAAAAGAAATACGGACTGAAAGCGAAGATCTATGCAAAGCTGGAATATTTCAATCCCACGGGGAGCGTGAAAGACCGCCCCGCGGCTAAGATGATCGAGCAAGCGGAGAGGTCGGGCGCGCTGAAAGAGGGGGCGACGGTCATCGAGCCCACCAGCGGGAATACGGGGATCGGGCTTGCCGCGGTATGCGCGGTCAAGGGATACAGGCTGATCCTCACCATGCCCGAGACGATGAGTATCGAGCGGCGCAAAATGTTAGCGGCGTTCGGCGCGGAGATCGTGCTCACCGACGGCAAAAAGGGAATGAGCGGCGCGATCGCGAAGGCGGAAGAACTGCACGCCGAGATCGAAGGCAGCATCATTGCGGGACAGTTCGTCAATCCCGCGAATCCCGAGGCGCACTACCTGACGACGGGTCCCGAGATCTGGTCGGACACGGAGGGGAAGACGGATATTTTCGTCGCGGGTGTCGGCACGGGCGGCACGCTCGGCGGCACGGCGAAATATCTCAAAGAGAAAAATCCCGCGATCAGGGTCGTCGCAGTCGAACCTGCGGGTTCGGCGGTCTTGTCGGGCAAAAATGCGGGAGCGCACGGGTTGCAGGGCATCGGGGCTGGGTTTGTCCCCGAAATTCTGGACACATCGCTCATCGACGAAGTGATCGCGGTGACCGAAGAAGAAGCATATTCTGCGGGAAGGGAAGTCGCCCGCACCGACGGTGTGTTTACGGGTATATCGGCGGGAGCGGCGTTATATGCCGCGCGCAGGCTTGCCGAACGCGCGGAAAACGCGGGCAAAAACATCGTCGTCATTATACCCGATACGGGCGCGCGGTATCTTTCCACATCTCTTTTTGAAGCATGAGCGCGTCTGAACGCAGAGAAAAACGGCTTGCAAAAAAAGAAGAAAAGCGCAGGGCAGTCCTTGCGCGCGAAGAGGCGCGCAGGCAAAGGTTCGAGGAGCGCTGCGCCGCGCTGTGCGCGCGGGGATTTGTGCTGAAAGACTGCACGCTGAAAATGCTTTCGGCGAACGTGTGGGGAATTCTGACCGCATTGCCGTTTGCGGCGGGAGCGGCGGCGCTGTTTGTCGCGTTTGCCGAGCCGCGGCTTTTGCTGACGGGCAGTCTGCCCGTCGATCTTCTGCTCTTTCTTTTTTGTGTTGCGGCGGCGATCCCCGTGCATGAGGGATTGCACGCCCTTTGTTGGGCGGCGGTCAGCCGTTCTTTTGCGGGGATACGCTTCGGTTTCGACCCAAAAACGCTCACGCCCTATTGCGCGTCCGAAACCCCTATGCGGCGGGCTGGGTACCTTTTCGGGTGTCTTGCGCCCTTTGTGATTTTGGGCGCGGCGCCCGCAGCGGCAGCCGTTTTGTCAGGGTATCTTTTTCTGATCGCGGCGGGCGTCGGCAATATTTTGTCCTCGGGGGGCGATCTTCTTGTCTTTTTCAGGACGTTCGCCTGCAAAAAAGGCAGTATTTTTCTCGACCATCCGTCGCTGTGCGGATTCTATGCGTTTTCTCTCAGAGGAAAGCCCGAAGCGCTTTCGGAGAGATGTGAACAGTCGCAGACAGGCGAAAAGCAGGAAAAAGATGAAACATAAAAAAGGCGCCTCGCATATTTGCGAGGCGCCGCCTGTTTCGGATATACAAAAAATATGAAGTGAGCAGGCAAAGACAACAAAGACCGCGGTTGAAAATTCAGCATGAACGCGCGGCAAAACCCGCAACGCAAAAAATTCAGACAATAGCGAATAAAAACGATAAAGTCCGCGCGGTCAGATGACGACGATGTTGCGTTCTTCGAATTTTTCCTTTACGCTCTGCGGGAAGTTGTCGTCGGTGATGAGCACGTCGATGTCTTCGGGAGTCGCGAAAGTATAGGGCATGATCTTTCCGATCTTGGAGGTGTCGAGCATCATGTACACCATTTTCGCGCGGCTGAGGATAAATTTCAGAAGATCTGACTCCACCTGAGAAATGCAGGAGAAGCCCTGTTCGAAGGAAAAAGCGGACGCGGAGATGATCGCGAGTTCGAAGTTGGTGTTTTCGAGAAAGACCTTCGTATACGGGGAAGCGGTGGAGAGGTTCTCTTTAATGAGCGAACCGCCTACGAGCACCACTTCGGGCTGTTTTTTATGCGCGAGTTCTTCCGCGACGGCGATGCCGTTGGTGAAGATGTGGCAAGGCTGATCGGGGATCTCTTTCGCGAGGTAGAGCGCCGTCGTGCCGCCGTCGAGGAAAAGGCTGACGTTTTCGTCTATGAGAGAAACGGCCTTTTTGGCGATGACCTTTTTCGCATCGGTGTTGATGGTCGATTTCTGCGCGTAGGCTTCGCCAGAGCGTTTCTGCACTTCGAGCACCGACATGGCGCCGCCGCGCACGCGGATGACCTTATTCTGCTGTTCCAGTTCCATGAGGTCGCGACGAAGCGTCATATCCGAAACGTCGGGGAACTGTTCGGCAAGCTCTTCCAAGGTCATTTTCCCGTTTTTTTCGATGAGCAGCGCGATCTCGTCTATTCTTGTGCGTTTCGTAAGCGTACACCTTCCTTTTTTACTTTCTTGCCGTTAAATTATAACATATATTTCTGTAAAGTGCAACAAAATAAACAAATATTGTGAAAAATTTTCAAAACATCAAAAAAAATTTTTTTTACGACAAAGAAAACTTTGCTATTTGCGCGAAATATTGTATAATAGAGGCAAACCTTTAAGAGGACAGGCATATGGAAAACACAGAGGCCCTCGGCGGCGGTAATTTTATACACGATCTGGACGAATTTTTTGCCAAAAAATACTCGGATTTCGATCTTATTGCGTCAATGCCTTCTTATGAGTCGGTGACCATTTCGATGATCCTGAAAAACAAAAACCGCATCGAAGAGGGGGAATACGCGGCGAACGAAATGCGCAAGATCTCCTATCAGCCGGACCCTGCGAAGGTGCTTGCGGAGCTGAAAGAGCGGTATGTGGACAACGCGTTCACTTTCTCCGTGCGCATTGCGCCCTTCAAAAAGAGGCTGGCGGCATTTTTCGGTTCGAAAAACACTGTCGGCAAGCTGATCGCGCGCCTTGTGAAGAACTACGGCGAAGCGCCCGAAACGCTTGCGGAAAAGCTCGGCGTGTCCGAAGAGGTCTGGAACGGGGTCCTGAAAGGCAAATACATCCCCGAAAAGCCGCTCATTTACAAGCTGACGCTGATGTTGGGCGTTTCGCACGACGACAACATCAGGCTGATGAGAGAATGCGGCTGTGCATACGATTATTCCGACGCGCGCGATGTGGTCGTGCGCTATCTCGTGGACTACCGCATCTACAACAGGGAAATGATCGAGAAGGCGTTTGACGAATACCGCCTTCGCAGGCTGCTGTGAACCGGTTTTGGGGAAAAGTAAAACACAGAGAGGGGATTATGGGTTTCAACGTTCATGCGCAGCAAATTAAGGAAAAACTGAAAAAGGCAAAAAAAGGGGATTTGGAAGCGCAGCTCAGCCTTGCGCATGACTATTCGTTTGGGGGGCCTGTCGGCAGAAATAAGAAAAAAGCATTCCGTTGGTATTTGTGCGCGGCAAAACAAGGTTCGGCAAAAGGACAGCTCAACGTCGGATCCGGATATTTATTCGGTTTGGGCGTCAAAAAAAACCGAAGGAAGCGTTTGAATGGTTTTGTCGGGCGGCGGCGCAGGATTATGCGCTGGCATATGACCAAATTGCGTATTGTTATAAAGAAGGGCATGGCGTGGAGCGCAATTATAAAGAAGCGATGCGATATTATCTGATCGCGATTGAAAAAGGCTGTGAGCACTCTTACAGAGGGATCGGGGAGCTCTACGAGTACGGATACGGAGTGGAAAAGGATCTGGTCCAAGCGCTTTCTTGGTATAAAAAGGGTAAGGAAAAGGGAGATTTCATTGCCGGATTGGAAGCAATGCGTTTGGCGGAGCTGATCGCGTGGAAAAAGTCGCAAGAGCAGAAAAAAGAGAACGCAGCGCCTGTGCGGGAGACAAAGCGGGCAGACGTCAAATCGGTTGCCGCAGACGTTGCGGGCGGGCAGGCGAAAGAGTCGGAAAAGCAGGCGAGGGTCGGGCAGGCCGCCGTGTCTGAGGAGCCGTCTGTTTCGCAGGGCAAACAGTCGGAAAGTCGCGTCGGGATTGCGG
>CALVSU010000035.1 GCA_944359385.1 uncultured Clostridia bacterium
CATGAACGGCGTCAGAAAAACGGACATGAGAATGACCGCGGCGACAAACCAGAGCGCGTATTCGCAATACGGCAGAATACCGCGTGCCCCGACCCTTGTTTTTTGCGCCGAAAAGTCATGTTCGGGAATGACGGAGCAAACAAGCGCCTCCGCTTTAGCCCTGGGCATCAGGAAGGGAAAATAATTATAATCGGAGACCCCTTTGGATTTCTGGCGACTCTCCACAGTAAGTTTACACACGCCGAAAAGCCGCTCGATCAAACTCTCCTTCAGACGAAACGCGAGGATGCTGTCGAAAAACAGTTCGTGCTCGGTGCTGGACATCTTTTTTCCGTATGAAATGGAAAATCTGTCCGCCCCCACGCGCACCACCGTTCCCGCATACCTTATGAAAATGCAGGCATAGCGGATAAAGCCGACGAGGAGCGCCGCGCCGTAGATGAAAAGCAGTGCAAAGAGGTAAAAACGGCTTTCGGAAAATCCGTCAAGCAGGACAGCGACAGCGGGAAAAGTCGCGGCAAAGACGATTACAAAGAGCAAAGTGAGCCGCACAAAATAGGACAGAAGAGCGAGATACCTCTCCTTATGAAAAGTCAGTTCCTGCAAAGCCGCATCGTTTTTGCGAAATACGGGCAGACAAGCAAAAAAACTGTCCGTTTCCTTCGCAGATATATAGATACCGTAAGAAGCGAAATGCGTCTCGATGACGATCTTCTGGGCGCCGAACAGTTTATTGAGCAACCCTTCATGACCGCGTATGCTGACTACGTCGGAAAAACGGATAAATCGGATCCCTTTTTTCCTTTTTATGGTAAGCCCCTCTTCGGAAACGCTGACAAGCGGTTTTACTTCCGTAAATTTAAAAATCACAAAGAACAAAAATGCAACGCCCGCGGCAAAGCAGAAAATCGCGAGGATCTCCGCACCCGTCATCAGCCATACGCCGCCGACCATAAGATTGTCCGCCCAAAAAGCGACCAGAAGGGACAGCAAAAACACGCCCAGCGTATAAAAGACAACTCTGCGCCTGCTCAGATAAAAAACCTTGTTTTTTTCTTCGTTATTCGTTTGTTGCAACGCCTCGTTTGTCATAAACATCCTCAAAATAAGAAAGAACCGCCGCCGCGCCCGTTTGCGAGAGATATTTCAGATCATATTCACCCGATCCGCAGCAAAGCCGAATATCGTAAACGGCGTCCGCCTGAGAGAGAAAGCGCAACGCGGATTTCCCCGAGCCTTCGTAGACCTGCACGTCCCCTTTCACTCTTTTTTTTCGGAAATAACGTTTGACGCGTACCTGTTTTACGTCCGAAAAACGCAGCACGACAAATTTACGGCAGCAATATCCCCTGCGAATGCGCACGGTCGCGCCCGTCACCGCAAAACAATAGCGGGAGGCAAAACAAAGCCCGTTTAAAAGCACGAACGCGCAGTCCGCAAGAAAGGTAAGGATCGCCATCACGATGAAAAACTCGCTGAAACCCTTGGCGAGAAAAATCATCGCCACAAAAAATGCAGGAACGACGAGCAGACAGGCGAACAGCACCGCCGTATTTCTTTTTACCGCCGCCGCATACGCGCGCGGCAGATACACAAACCCTTCATGCCGTTTCATCGGTCGAGCAATTCCTTTGTCTCGCGCGCAATGACGAGTTCTTCGTTCGTGGGAATGATCAGCACGCGCACTTTCGACCCTTTCGCCGTAATATCGCGGACGGAGCCGTCGTTTTTCTCTTCATTGCGTTTTTCGTCGATCGAGATCCCGAAGACGTCCATGTCTTCGCAGATCGCCTTTCTGACAAGATAGGTGTTCTCACCGATGCCCGCTGTAAATACAAGGCAATCCAGCCCGTTCATCGCCGCGACATAGGCGCCGATGTATTTTTTGACGCCGTACGCGAAAAGATCGAGTGCGAGTTTTGCCCGTTCGTTTCCCTCATCGGCGGCCTTGGTGAGATCGCGGAAGTCGCTGGACACGCCCGAAACGCCCGCCACGCCGCACTGCTTGTTGAGATAATTGATGCAGTCAAGCATGGAGTAATGTTTTTTCGCCGCGAGGAATTCGAGCACCGCGGGATCGATGTCGCCCGAACGCGTACCCATCGGCACGCCCGCAAGCGGCGTGAAGCCCATGCTCGTATCCACGCATTTCCCGTCTTTGACGGCGCAGATGGAAGAACCGCCGCCGAGATGGCAGGTGATGATCTTCGTCCCTTCCGCTTTGCCGCCGAGGCATTTGATCGCCTCCTGCGACACATATTTGTGGCTCGTGCCGTGGAAGCCGTATTTTCTGATCTTATAATCTTTATAATCGTTGTAATCGATCGCATACATATATGCGTGCGGCGGCATGGTCGCATGGAAAGCGGTATCGAAAACCAACCCCATGGGCGTATCGGGCATGACCTCTTTGCAAGCCTCGATGCCGAGAATGTTCGCGGGCATATGCAAAGGCCCGAGCTCCGCGTTCTTTTTACAGATCGCAAGCACTTCGTCGTCAAGAAGGACGGAACGATCGAAATCGCCGCCGCTGTGGAGCACCCTGTGCCCGACCGCGTCGATCTCCGACATTGACTTGATGACGCCGTATTCGGGATGCACGAGCGCATCGAGCACGAGCTGCATCGCAACTTTATGGTTGGGCATATCCTGTTCGATCACCTTTTCGCCGTCCTTGGTTTTCTGCTTTAGGACGGAACCGCGGATCCCGATCCTTTCCACTCCGCCTTTTACGATGACCGACTCCGTATCCATGTCGAACAACTGATATTTCAGGGAAGAACTCCCCGCATTCACGACCAAAATTTTCATAAATAACCCCTTTTAATAAATTCTGTATGTCCTTCAAAAAACTTTTTCCGCGCCTGCCGCAAACTCCACGCAAAGCGCACGCGCGGCTTTGTCCGCCCCCTTTGCATCGGAGCGCAGGACATACACCGAGCAGCTTTACACCGGTAAGCGCGGCTTCGTCCGCTCTTTTTACATCTGCGTCTGCAATGCGGTGATGGCAACGGTCGCCACGATGTCTTCCCACTTACAGCCGCGGGAAAGGTCGTTGATAGGCTTCGCAAAGCCCTGGCAGATCGGCCCCACAGCCTGGAAACCGCCCAGACGTTCGGTCAGTTTATAGCCGATGTTCCCCGCGTCGAGGTCGGGGAAAATGAGTACGTTCGCGTGTCCCGCCACTTTGGATCCGGGTGCTTTGGACTTTGCGACAGAGGGAACGATCGCGGCGTCGAGCTGCAATTCTCCGTCGATCAGAAGATCGGGCGCCTTTTCCTTCGCGAGCGCAAATGCCGCCGTGACCTTGTCGATGTCGGCGTGTTTTGCGCTTCCCTTCGTCGAGAAGGAAAGCATCGCCACGCGAGGAGAGAGCCCCGCGATCTTTTCGGCGGTCTTTGCGGAGATGATGGCGATCTCAGCGAGCTGTTCGCTCGTCGGATTCTCGTTCAGCCCGCAATCGGAATAGACGAAAGCACCGTCTTCGCAGAAAGGATTTCCGCATTCGGGAGCAACCATGAGAAAACAGCTGGAAACCAGCGGAACGCCCGCCGCCGCTTTGACGATCTGCAAACCGGGACGAAGGGTGTTCGCCGTGGAATGGCACGCGCCGGACACCAGACCGTCCGCATCCCCCGTCTTGACCATGAGCACGCCGAAATAGGTGTTGTCATAGGAGAGCTTGTCCGCCTCTTCTTCCGTCATGCCCTTCGCTTTGCGCAAATTATAAAGGAGCGCGGCGTATTCCTTCCTTTTCTCGCTCTTTGCGGGATCGACGATGTTCACACCCGTAAGATCCACATCGGGATTGGCTTTTCTGATCTCGTCTTCCTTGCCGAGCAAGGTGATCTTCGCAATATTCTCTTTAACGCAAGCCGCAGCCGCCCTGACAGCCCTGGCATCTTCGCCTTCGGGAAGCACAATGTGTTTCTGCAGTGCCGATGCCCTTTCTTTGATCCGATCGATAAACGTAGACATAACAGAATTTAACCTCTATCGCTTTATTTTTTGCCGTTTTTGGTGTATAATCAACGGGAAAAGAAAAATCGGCCATAAAAACCGACAATTCCATCCTCCGCATTTTCGCCGCACGGCGTTCTCTTAGCTATTATTATATAATATAAAAACGAAAAAGTAAAGGTTTTGATGAAAAAAATGAAAATTTGCGGCATCATTTGCGAATACAATCCTTTCCATAACGGGCACGCCTATCTCATCGAAAAGGCGAAACGCGATAGCGGATGCGACGCGCTCGTCTGCGTGATGAGCGGCAATTTCACGCAGCGAGGCGAGCCTGCCGTTCTGGACAAGTATGTCCGCGCGCGGCATGCGGTCCTTGCGGGCGCGGACGCAGTCATCGAACTACCCGCCGCATTTGCCGTTTCGCCCGCAGAGATCTTCGCAAAGGGCGCGGTGAAGCTGCTCGCCTCCGTCCCCGCCTTCTCCGTGCTCGCCTTCGGCTGTGAAAGCGGAGACAGAGAGAGTTTTCTTATGACCGCACAGACGCTTTCCGCCGAGAGCAAAGAAATGCGCTCTTCCATCCGCGAAAAGCTCAAAAGCGGCATGAGCCTCATACGCGCACGGCACGAAGCGGCAAAACAATCGGGCGATGCGCTCACGCCCGCCCTTCTTTCCTCGCCGAACAACGTGCTCGGCGTAGAATACCAAAAAGCGCTTCTTTTCTTCGAAAGCACCGCCTCTGCGATGCCCGTGCTCCGCCGCGGCGGAGCACACGCAGACAAAACGCTGCAAAAAGATTTTTCGTCGGCGACAGCGATCCGCGCCGCGGCAAAAGAAGGCAAACTGCGCGCGATCCGAAAAAATGTGCCGCCTTTTGTATTTGAGGACCTCAAATCACTGCCCGATCTTTCCGCGTACAAAAAAATTGCGGTCTATGCAGCCCTTTCCCGTCCCGCCGAAGAACTCAAAAACATTCTCGACTGCACGGAAGGCCTTGAAAACAGGATCAAAGCACTCGCAAAAAGCAATCCCGATTACGACGCGCTCATTCCGAAAGTGACGACCAAACGGTACATTTCTTCGCGCATCCGGCGCATACTCGCGGCGGCAGTCCTGGGCATAGACGGCGACCTCATCAAAAGAGGCCTGAAAAACAAACTGTATCTGAACGTCCTTGCCATAAAAAAAGAATCTTCCGACGCTCTTTTGTCTGAACTGAGCAGATCGGAATTTCCCCTTCTCCTGCGCAGGAGCGACGAAAAGCTCCTTTCCGCCCGCGCCGCGGAATGCTATGCAAAAGACCTCCTTGCGGAAGACGTGTACGCCTTCCTGTCGGGAAAGCAGGCGCACGGCGGAAAAACGCTCTTTCTCTGAACCCGACAAAACGGCCGGACAGTGCCGCATCGTCCGAAAAGCGAGTCTCTGTTGCACAGGCGTTTTCAAAGCACAAAATCACTTTGTCGCCCTTCAAGCATAAAAACGCAACGTTGCGCGCGAATAATCAAACGCGCCAAACCCCAAATCTCTCAAACGATCTATACAAACAATGTGTCACTCCTTTTTTCTCGGTGTGTAGCACTTAATAGTATACACCTCATATGCAAAAGCCGCGCGCAGAAAACTGCGCGCGGCTTTATCTTTACTATATCCGAGTCCGATCTGTAAGCCGAGTTCTGTCGTGTGCGGCCATCTATCTCGACGCATCGTCGCCGATGCGCTCAAGCGATGTTCACGGCATACGCCGGGCGAGCAGCCCATGCGGCATATACCCAATCTTGCACCGGACGGGGTTTACACAGCCCGCCGCGTTACCGCGGCGGCGGTGAGCTCTTACCTCCCCTTTCCATCCTTACAGATTTCTCTGCGGTCTGTTTCTGTTGCACTTTCCTTGGAGTCGCCTCCACCGGACGTTATCCGGCGTCCTGCTCTGCGGTGCTCGGACTTTCCTCACGGCGTTTCCGCCGCGCGGCCGCACGATCGGCTCGAATATATATATTTTAACTTACCGACTTCAAAAAGTCAAATCTTTTACGCACACCTTCAAAAAGTATTATCCTTTCAAAACGCTTGTCATTTGCCGCTAAATATAATAAAATATATAAGGAATCAATTTTATAATACGGAGTTTTCTGCTATGAAAAAAACAAAAATCGTATGCACCATCGGGCCCGCCTGCCGTGACGAAGAAATTTTGACGAAAATGGCAAACGCGGGCATGAACGTTGCGCGGCTGAACTTCTCGCACGGCGACTACGCCGAACACGCAAAGAACATTGAGCTGATCAAAAAAGTGCGCGAAAAACTCAATATCCCCCTTCCCATCATGCTGGACACAAAGGGCCCCGA
This sequence comes from uncultured Clostridia bacterium, assembly GCA_944359385.1. Classification (GTDB taxonomy): domain Bacteria; phylum Bacillota; class Clostridia; order Christensenellales; family Borkfalkiaceae; genus Borkfalkia. The sequence goes on from CALVSU010000035.1 coordinate 6,307, forward strand.
ACTTCGAATCAAAACATTCAAAAATAAAAAGATCACCTTGAAAGAGGGCGACGAGTTCGCTTTCACCACTGAGGATATACAGGGAGATCAGAGCCGCGTTTCCGTCTCTTATAAAGGCATCGTAGACGATCTGGAACCCGGCGACACGATCTTGCTCAACAACGGGCTGCTCATCTTCCGCGTGACGGAAGTCGGCAAAACGGAGGTGAAAACGCGCGTGGAAGTCGGGGGCGACCTCTCCGACAAAAAGAGCATGTTCTTCCCCGGCAAAACGCTCAGCCTCAAATACCTCAGCGAACAAGACAAGAACGACATTCTCTTCGGCATCGAACAGGGCATCGACTTCATTGCCTGCTCCTTCACCTCCAAAGCGCAGGACATCAAAGACATCAGAAAGCTTTTGGAAGAGAACGGCAATCCCGACATCGACCTCATCGCAAAGATCGAAAGCCAGAGCGGCGTGAACAACATAGACGAAATTCTGGAAGTCGCAAACGGCATCATGGTGGCGCGCGGCGATCTCGGCGTGGAAGTCCCCTACGAGGAACTGCCGCAGATACAGAAAATGCTTATCAACAAGTGCCGCCTCGCGAGCAAGCGCTGCATCACCGCGACGGAAATGCTCGAATCGATGATCAATCAGCCCCGCCCCACCCGTGCGGAAATTTCCGACGTCGCAAACGCCGTATACGACGGAACGAGCGCCGTCATGCTTTCGGGCGAAACGGCGGGCGGCAAATTCCCCGTTCAGGCGGTCGAAGCGATGGCAAAGATCTGCATGGAAACGGAAAAACACCTCGAAACGAAGTACAACGAAAAGCGGCCGAACATCACTAGCCCCGCAGACGCCCTTTCGCACTCCGCGTGCGTGCTCGCCGAAGATATCGGCGCAAAGGCGATCGTCGTGTGCTCCCGCTCGGGCGGCACGGCAAGGCTCGTTTCAAGGTTCCGCCCCAACATCGACATCATCGGCATGACGATCGAGCCGATGTCGTACAGAAAGCTTGCCCTCTCCTGGGGCGTGATCCCCGTCCTGTCGGAAGAATTCACCTCGATGGACGTCCTGTTCTATCACGCAAAGCGCGCAGCGATCGAATCGGGGCTCGTCAAAAAAGGCGACCGCATCGTCATCACGGGCGGCAACCCGAACGGAAAATCGGGCAACTCCAACGTCATCAACATCGAACAGATCTGACCGTTTTCAAAGCACTTTCCGTGAAACCCTTTGAACGGATAACATCTTACAAAGCAGTCCGCTCCTTGCTTACACAGGAAGCGCCGCTCAAATACCGATAAAAACGGGCGCCGAACGGCGCCCGTTTTTATCGTCGTGTTTCCCTCGGCTCCTTCCTGCATGAAATGATCTTATTTTGAGCTGATCAAAAGTCATCGACCCGTTTAATAACACTTTTTCAGTCCGCATTGCTCACGGCAAAACAGCGGCGCTTCCGCACACAAAATCCCATTTAAACCTATAAGATATCGGTCAGCTTTCGCAAACCGATATCTTATAGTGAGAGAATATGAAAAAAGTTTGTGTGGTCGTATTGCGTGTAAATCTTTTTCGATTTACACGCATATCATACCGCATAAATATGTTTATTTTATGAAAAAAAAATGAACGCTGAACAAAACTTTTTTGTTTTTTCTGTTTTTTTGCCCGATCCGCCATCCTTTCACGGCGGAAAATCTTTTCTTCGCAAAAAAACAAGACGCGGAAAAACAAAATCTCTTCCATGCTCCGCCTGCACGCGGTCAGGCGTTGTATTTTTCAAAGATCTTTTCGGCGACGCGCAAACCGTCGGCGGCGGAACTCATGATGCCGCCCGAATAACCGCACCCTTCGCCGCACGGGTAAACGCCCGCGTGCGAAAGGCTCTCCCCGTTTTCACCGCGCAAAATGCGAACGGGAGATGAGAACCGCGTTTCGGGCGCGGTAAGCAACGCGTCGGGGTGATCGAATCCTTGCAGTCTTTTTCCCATATCCGAAATTGCCGCTTTGAGCGAACTTGTGACCGATTCGGGAAAAAGAAGGTTGATGTCGCACATACAGGTCCCCGCGGCATACGTCGGAAGAACTTCTCCGAACCGCACCGATTTTCTTTGCCGCAAAAAATCCTCCGCACGCTGTACGGGTGCGGCATACGACGACCCTGCGGCGGCAAACGCCGCCCGTTCGATGCGCCTTTGGAACTCCGCGCCGTCCAATACCCCGCCGCGGTCAAAATCCTCTTTTTTGATCTGTACGAGCAGAGCGCTGTTCGCGTTCCTGCCGTCACGAGCATAGTTGCTCATGCCGTTGGTCACAACGCCGCCGCACTCGCTCGCCGCGGGCATCACATATCCCCCCGGACACATACAAAAGGTAAACGCGCTCCGCTCTCCTGCATGGCTCACAAGTTTATAATCGGCCGGAGGGAGCAATGTATGCCACGCAGAGTACTGTGCAATATTGATTTTTTCCTGTAAATGCTCTATTCTGACGCCCACAGCAAACTCTCTTTGCTCCATAGCAAAGCCCTTTTCGGCAAGCATACGAAAGGTGTCGCGGCTGCTGTGCCCGATCGCCAATACGAGCGCATCGCAAGTAAAATCCTTCCTTTCCCCCGTTTTCGTGTTGCGAGCGACAGCTTTTACGACCCTGCCGCCGCTGAAAACAATATCCTCGAAACGGCAATGAAAATGCACCTCGCCGCCCGCGTGCAAAATATGTCGTCGCATGTTCCTGACGACGTTTTTGAGGTTGTCGCTCCCGACATGCGGCTTTTGCAGATAAGCGATCTCTTCGGGTGCACCGAATCTTATGAACATATCCAGTACGTCGCGATTCAAAGGAGTGTGCGTCTGTGTATTCAGCTTACCGTCCGAAAACGTACCTGCCCCGCCTTCTCCGAACTGAACGTTCGTATCCTCATCGAGCGGCTGTCCGTGAAAAAAGCGATCATTCTGTTCGGTGCGCTCCTCCACGCTTCCGCCGCGTTCCAGAACGATCGGGCAAAAGCCGTGCTCGATCAGCCTGAGCGCGCAGAAAAGCCCCGCGGGCCCGCTCCCGATCACGACGACGCGCCTGTCCTTCTCTTTCGCCTGCAAAAATACCTTTTCCTGTTCCCCGCGGACAGTCCTGTCCGCTTCGATAGAGTATACCCAACGGATATCCGACTTGACGCGCGCGTCCAGAGATTTTCTTAAAATGCGCAAATAAGCACATTTGCCGTGCAATTTTTCCTCGGCGATCTTCTTCAGCTTTTCCTCGCGCTCACCGGGCTTTAATTTGATGTTGTCGATCTTCATGCCGCACTCCTTTCCCGCCATCTCCCGAAGGGGCCCCTACCGTCCTTACCTTGAACAGATTTCGCCCTTACATCTCCGTCCGCGCACAGGCGAACGGGAAATTATACGTTGCGTTTACACTCATGAACAAACTTCTTTCAAAGCGACGCGATCCTTTTTGCACAGCGCGCCCCGCTGGAAAAGGCCCATTGCAGGTTGTATCCGCCGCACTCGCCGTCGACGTCGAGCACTTCGCCCGCAAAAAACAGCCCGGGGACTTTTACGCTCATCAGATACTCGTCCACCTCGCCGAGCGGCACGCCGCCCTTAGTGACCTGTGCGTTTTCAAACCCCATGCTCCCCGTTATATGCAGACGAAAATCTTTGACGCGCCGTGCGATCGAATCCGCCCTCCCTCTGAGGGAAGCGCACGTTGCCGAAGGCGATACGCCGAGCGAGCGGAGGACGCAGCCCGCGACGGCACTGTGCACAATACATCGCAAAAGATTTTCCGACAAGAGAGCCCCGCAATTTTCAGCCTTGTCTTTCAGAACGCAAACTAGCTTATCCTCTTCGCAATCGGGCAGAAAATCGAGAGAAAGCACGTCATTTTCCCGCGCGAAGGAAGAGGCGCGAAAGACCGCGTTGCCGCTCACCCCGTAATCGGTAAATATAACGTCGCCGCGGCAGGCAAAGATCTCTTCGCCGCGCAAGAGCCTGAGCGCGCAGTCGGCGCGGATCCCCTTCAGTCCTTTGATGTTCTCTCTGTCCGTTCTGAGCTGTACGAGCGCAGGCGACAGAGCGGTCACCGTATGCCCGAACGATCTCGCAAGCGCATAGCCGTTTCCGTCCGAGCCGAAATGCGGCGATGCTTTGCCGCCCGCCGCAACGATCAGATAATCCGCACAATATTCGGCTTTGTCCGTAAAGACGCGAAATTTGCCCTCTCTCTTTTGCGCACCTCGCACAAATTCCCCCGTATGCACGCAAACGCCGCGAGAAGCGAGAGCAAAACGCATAATATCGGTCACCGATGCCGCCTGTCGGGATGCGGGATACACTCTCCCCTCCCCGTCCGAAACAAATAAGCCGCCGAGGGAAACGAGATACTCGATGAGCTCCCGTTTTCCGAAAGCAGCCAAAATTCTTCCCGCCTTTTCGCGATCGGAAGAAAAATAGCGGTGTGCGCCCATATCCTCGTTGGTGATGTTTCCCTGACCGTTTCCCGTGGCAGACAGTTTTCTGCCGAGCCTGTCGTTGCGTTCAAGCAAGAGAATATTTTTGCACCCCGCATCCGCCAGTAACAGGCAGGCAAGCATTCCTGCAGGCCCGCCCCCGATCACTGCTATTTTTTTTGAATCCGTTTCCATACATATCATTGTATATGATTTCTCTTTTTTTGTCAATTTCAAACGAAATCTTGCCGCATAGGCGCCCGAAAAAAATTTATCTGCTTGACAATTTTTCAAAATTATATTACCATAATAATAGCAAAAAAGAGGTGATTTACCATGTTGCAGAAAATCGTTGAGTACATGAAAGACAATGTGCTTCTGAGCGCAGTTTTAGGCGCACTCGTGCTGATCATCATCGTACTGATCATCATTGCGATCGTTCATTCAGCCAAAAAATCCAAGGCAAAAAAACAAACGGAAATTTCTTCCGAAAATACCGCAAGTGAAATCATACCTGCGGCGGAGTCCGAATCCTCTTTGAACGGAGAAGTAAATGCCGAACATACGGCAAACGCTCCGCAGTCTATAAACAACGGCGCAACGGACGATGCGCTTCAAGGCAAAGATAAGCAGGACCGCGCACAGGAACAAAGCCTTGCAGCTGTTTCCGACGCCGAAACCCCGCAACAGTCCGCCGTTACATCCGAAGAAAAATCCGAACCCGAGCCCTCCCTTTCCGCAGGACAAACGGCGGCGAGCGCAAGCGCCGCTGCTGAGGGGACTGATCCGAGCGGAATTGTTTCGCACGCAGAGCCTGCCGATCAAAGTCACGTCGCCGCCGAACAGGAGGCGGAATTCCCCGCAAGCTCTTCCGATACCGCCGATACCTCTGCCACCGCTTCCGAACGCAGACAAACTCCCGCGAGACGTACGTCTGGCGCGGGTGATGTTCAAACCAATGATACGGACGACGATGAAGACGGCAAAAAATATACGGGCAAATGGGTCATTCTTCGCAATGAAAGCACGGGATCATATCACTTTGAACTGCTCGCTTCGAACGGCGAAAAACTTTTGAGCAGTATCGATTACACTTCCGCGGCAGGCGCGAAAAACGGAATCAAAACGCACAAAGCGGGGATAGCGAACAACAATTTTGTCATCGCCAGGAGCAAGAACAATCAATATTTCTTTAAGCTCCTGAGCAATTCCAACCGCATCCTCTGCACCGGCGAAACATACAAGACCAAAACACGTTGCGAAAATGCCATCGAATCGGTCAAGCGCTTTGCGGAAACGGCGATCGTCACAGTCGTGAAAGATCAGGACGAATAAACCCGCCGCCCCGCGATACATTGCGCCGTTCCGAATTATCTGCACTTCTCTTTCGGAACAAAGTCTTTTCGAACCCAAGCCTTTTCGGAACAAATGAAAAAACAAAGTCAAAACCACCAGTAAACTGGTGGTTTGCACAGACCCTAAAAGGGTTTAATGCCGGCGCACCCGTCAACGGGTACCGAAATTTGGCAACGCATCACTATTCTCTGGCAGCCGCTATGTCGCGGCTGTCTTTTTTGCCTTATTTATTCTTGATACCCGTAAACGGGTCTATGTACTCACTCATGCTGATTTGGTCATGCATACGGTCTTCCTCCAATTGTTTTTTTATGTACTCTTGGATTACCCGCTCATTTCGCCCTACCGTATCGACATAGTACCCGCGGCACCAAAAATTTCTGCTCCCGTATTTGTATTTTAAGTTCGCATGCCTGTCGAATATCATCAACGTGCTTTTTCCCTTGAGAAATCCCATGAACTGTGCTATACTTATATACGGCGGCACACTTACCAGCATATGGATATGATCCGGACACGCCTCTGCCTCGATTATTTCCACTTTCTTCTCGTTGCAGAGTTTCCGTATAATCTCTCCTATATCTTTTTTCAGTTGTCCATATATTTCTTTTCGCCTGTATTTGGGTGCAAAGACTATATGATATTCACATCTGTATGTCGAATGTGCTGTATGTTTAATTTCATTCTTCATTTGATAAAAACCTCCTGTTATTCTTAGTGATGCGGTCGCCAAACCTTCACTATTATAACACAGAGGTTTTTATTTACTGAAGTTCTTTTGCCTCCCCCAGTATAACTGGGGGTTTATTCATGCTAAAGCGCCAATAATCATCCACGTGCAAAGCACGTGGTTTTTATTTTTCGGGCATAGCCCTTGTTCACTGGCGTAACGCAAATGCG
>CALVSU010000036.1 GCA_944359385.1 uncultured Clostridia bacterium
ATTTTGCTGCACAGGTTATGCGTGCTTATCCGATCTTGCGGAAGAAGGGCTTATAGCAGAGGATGGCGTCGATCTCGCCGAGCGTTTCCTCTGAGAGACGGACGCCGCTTGCGGCGACGTTCGCGGCGATCTGTTCGGGTTTCGAAGCGCCCGTGATGACGGAGGAGATCTGCCCGAGGCGCAAGATCCACGCCAAAGCAAGCACGGACAGAGGCATTCCCAGTTTTTCGGCGACGGCGGAGAGCTTTTCCACTTTATCGAGGTTTTCGTCCGTGAGCAAGGCGTTGATCTGTTTGTCCGCTTGGTGCGTTGCGCGCGAGCCTGCGGGCAAGGGTTGACCTTTTTTGTATTTTCCCGTCAGAAGCCCCTGCGCGAGCGGCGAAAACGGCACGATACCGATACCGTTTTTCTCTGAGATGCTCACGATCTCGTCTTCGATGTATCGATCTGCCATGTTGTATTGCGGCTGAATGACGCTCATGGGGCGCAGGCGGAGCTCCTTGCATACGGAGATCGCTTCGGTGAGCTGCACGGGAGACCATTCGCTGACCCCGTAATAGAGGATCTTACCCGCGGCGACCATATCCGAAAGCGTTTGCATGGTCTCTTCGACGGGTGTTTCGGGGTCAAAACGATGGCAGAAGTACAGGTCAAGATAATCCAGTTTCATATTTTTGAGCGATCTGTCCAGTTGTTCGATGATGTGTTTGCGCGAAAGTCCGCGGTCGTTTGCTCCGGGTCCAAAGAAAAAAAAGACTTTGGAAGAGGCGACAAACGAGTTCCTCGGATAGTCTTTGAGCACCTTTCCCAAAAATTTTTCCGCCTCTCCGCCGCTGTAAGCGTCTGCGCAGTCGAAGAAGTTTACGCCCGCGTCGTATGCCGCGCGGATGCACGCTTTTGCCGTCTCGGCGGCGGAACTTCCCGAAAGGTCGGTCATCCAGCTGCCGAGCGCGATCTCGCTCACCTTTAATCCCCATTTTCCGAGACTCCTGTATTTCATTCCGATCTGCTCCTTTTTTGTTATCATTATAATCGGCATTGCGGCGTTTGTCAATGTTTAAGGGAAAAACGCCTTAAAATGAGTACGCACGAAAGCCGCGGAATGATGTGTACCCTGAAAAACGGGCATTTTCGGGGCGCTTATCGGAAGTCGGCGCGGTTCCTTTTTCGCGCGGCAAAATTTTTTCTTGCAATTTTCGGGCGTTTGCGATATAATGACAAGGACAGGAGAAATTATGGCAAATCTTATCGACGAAATGGAGACACGCATATTTGCGGCACAGCTTGCGCGGCTTTCGCGCCTGACGGGCACTGCGCCCGACGGCGCGTTTATCGCAGAGATGTATCGGCTCGTAAAACTGCGTTATCTCGAAGAACTGAAAAACAGAAAGATCCGCCTGCGCGAACTGGACGGAGCGCGCCTCGACGAGATCGTCAGCTACATATTTTATTATCATATTTTCCACACCTCGCATCTTCCGCCCGAAGTTGTCAAAAAACTCGAATCGGAGGCCGGTTACCGCGATTTTCTGGTGCGCGACGTGGCCGTTTGCATCGTCATCAACGAACATCTGAACGTGGAGAAGATCTCCAACACCTCCGCGTATTCGCCCGAGATCGCCGCATATAACATGGCGTGCAGTTTTTCTCTGTATGTTCTGGGTAGCATCAAAGGGGAAGACCGCCGCATGAACGGCATGAACAACCTCTTTAAAAAGGCGCTTGTCACGATCAAGAGCGTCGTGAGCCTGCTCGCCGCGGGCAACAGCTGCGATGCGGTCATTCTGTGGCGGCACCTGCATGAGCTGGAATGCGTGCTTGCGGTGCTCGGAAACGGCGGCGACGGTCTGTTTTACAGTTACGTCAAGCATATGGAATACCTGAACATGGAGGGCAATCCCCGCGCAGACGAGTTACAGGCGCGGCTCTCCGAGGAGTGCAAGGCTTACGGCGTGAAGGAGCGAAACGCATTCGTGAATTACGGCTGGCTGCTGTATGTGGACGGGTTCCGCGAGGGGATGGGGAAGGAATATCGTCTGAATTTCAAGGAGGGACTGCAGAAAGTTGCGGGACTTTCGGAACGTCACGCGGCTTATGCGAGCGCGAGCAAGATCCTGCATCCGTCCGCGTGGGTCGTTGCGATCAAAGACGACAAATTTTATAAATTCACCGTTTTCGAACTTTACAAGTCGCTGAAGGGGATCGTGGGAGAGATCAGAAAATATCTCCTGCAATATCGTGCGCAGTCTTTGAAACCTGCGGAATGCGACGGTTACGCGAAGAGCATAGACAGCTATCTCGGCATGATCGAAAGGAACAACCGCATCATAGCGGCAAAATATGCGGGAAGATAAAACGAGCCGCCGCGCATTTGTGCGCGGCGGCTTTGCCTTGCTCGTTGTCTGTCGCAAAAAAATTCCCCGAAGAATGATGCGCATGTATGCTCTTTCGTGCGGTTGGATATTTATCCCTTTGCAAAAGCGGATGCACAAGGAATGCGCGCGGATCGTAGGGAAAAGACTGCTTTGAAGGCGCCTAAAATTTTGCGGGGCGCGGTTCGCGTTCGCGGTAAGCTCTGATCGCCTGCGCGAGCTGGTCGGGGCAGGAAGTGTTGTTGCGGCACTTGATGCCTTTGAGGGTGTTTTCGATCTCGTCTATGCTTTTGCCTTCGACGAGGCGGGAAATGCCTTGCAGGTTTCCGCCGCAGCCGCCGATGAAGCGCACGTTGTGGATCTTATTTTCTCCGTCCACGTCGAAGATGATCTGACGGGAGCAGGTTCCTTTCGTATTGTAAGTAAACATTCGTTCTGACCTCTCGGATTTTGTTTAATCTACCAGATTTTCATAAATGACGGCATATACGTCCGCCGCCTTGAGTTCCCATTTTTTATAGATGTTCTGCGCCGTTTTTCTGTCGGGAACGACAAATTTAAGTTCCAGCATCGGCTGGGCGGGGGCAAGGATGCGCAGAAAGACGGTGTACGTTCCGTCTTTGTTCTGGTAGTAATCGGATTTGCATTCCTGCCTGTTGCGGTATCTGGCGCTGTTGTTTTTTACGAATACCGATATTTCTTCTCTCGTACTTTTCGGAATGTTGATATAAAAGTTGGCGAGGCAGCTCCGCCCGTCGGGCGTGATGGTATAGAGGGTATCGTCGTTTGTCTCGACTGTGCAGATGAAGCCGTCTTCCAGAAGTTGGTTGATGATCATCACGCAATCCATGTAATTGATCCAGTCGTTGCTGGTGGAACACATGTCGATCAGCGTGCGTTCGGACAAGGCGCTCTCCATTTTATCGAAGACGAAAAGCAATATTAATTTGTTTACGAAGGTTTCGCCTTGGATCTGCATGAGATTTCCTCTGAAGGTACCGTAAAAATTTTCGCGCGGACAAAAAATCCGCTTTTATATCAAAAGCGGATCGTTTGTCCGATGCAAGTGCCTGATTTAGAAAAACGACGAAAGCGCTTTACGCGAATTTTTTAAGAGCCGCGATAAGATCGTCGCAATCGTCAGAATGGATCTCTACGACCAGGGGTTTGGAAAGGTCGAGGCTGAAAATTCCGAGGATGGATTTCGCATCGACGACATATTTATCGCTTTTGAGGTCGATTTCGAAAGGATAATCCTGAACGATTTTCACGAAGTCTTTCACGTTCTGAGCCATCTGAAGTGAAATTTTAACGGATTTCATGTTGATAACCTCCGAGATTGATTTCCTATATTATACATAAAAAAAATTTGAAAATCAAGATATTTCCCGAAAATAACTTAATAAAAAAACAAATTTGTGCTATAATGATAGGCGGACGGGAAAACTTGTCAATTCTGCACAGAAAGGAGGGGTGCCGTATGGATACGGACAGGCGGCAGATCGATGTTTTTTTGCAAAAATGCGACGAGGTCATGCAATCGAAATTTATCATTGCGGACACCAAGATCGGCGAACTTCTCAAAGCGATCGTGACCAGCGACCTTCTCTATGCGTTTTTCCGCGACATCACCAAAGACTTCGATTATGACGCCGCGCAGAGAAAATACATGAACTATTACCCCGAAGGGACGACGAACAAGCGCAAGCTTCTTTTCCCCGAAGACCCTGCCGAACGTCTGGCTTTCGTGTTTTGTCTGCTCGTCGATTTTGACAGCAAGCGCATCGATCTCGGCGACTTTTTGCAGGAATATTTTTATGAGGACGGGAGCGTTTACGGCAGTTTTTACGCCTTTTCCAATCAGGTGATCAAGCCTTTCAGGAACGCTGTGCGCACGATGTTCCGCGAGCCGAAAAAACGCCCGCCCGCCATCCGCCGAGGGGGCGGGCGGCGGGAACTTCTGCGGCTTGTCCTGACCGAGCGTGACGCGGTGTTTTCTTCCCGCGCGCTTTCGGACGCGCAGAAGGTGGACGCGCTGCTCATCCTCAACGCGCTGGAGGCTCATGCGGAAAAGGGAAGTCCCGCGCTGATCGCGGCGCTCGTGTGCGGTTATCATTATTTTTCCGAACAGGCGCTCTGGAAGAGCGAAGAAGCCGCCGAGATCTGGGAAAAGTTCGGAAACGCGGAGGACGTCGTATGAATTTCGAGGAAAAGACAGTCAGAAAAAATTATATTTTTAAAGGAAAGATCCTGAATCTTCGCTGTGACGACGCGTTGCTTCCCGACGGAAGGCCGTGTAAGCGGGAGATCGTCGAGCACGGCGGCGGCGCAAGCGTTCTCTATGTAAAAGAGGACCGCGTTCTGCTCGTAAGGCAATACCGCTACGCGTACGGGGAGGAGCTCTGGGAGATCCCCGCAGGCAAACTCGAAGCGGGGGAAGACCCCGCCGTGACCGCCGCGCGCGAACTGGAAGAGGAGGCGGGGCTGGTTCCCGAAAAGATGGAGCATCTGTTCACGATCTATCCTACGCCCGGTTATACGAACGAAAAGATCTACATATATCGCGCGTCGGGCGTGAAAAAAGGCAATGCGCACCTCGACGAAGGGGAATTTTTGTCCTCGGCGTTTTATCCGCTGGATGAAGTCGCCGTTATGATCGCCGACGGGCGCATCAGAGACGCAAAGACGATCATCGCCGTGCAACACATTCTTTTGGAACGCGCCGGTGCCGCGGTCGCGAAGCGCGCCTGACGGGGCGTTGCGCTTTGATAAACAGAATTTTCGGAATGGGAAACCGCCCGCGGCAAAGCCGCGGGCGGTTTGCGGTAGGAGCTGATACAGACTTTATTACTTGCAGCAGCTGCAGCCCGAACCGAAGAGATTGCAGATCCCGCCTTTTTTGATCACGCAGTAAGCTGCGGCGAGGATGAGGGGCGTGTAGCAGTTGCTGAAAAGACCGTCCAGAGCACCGTTCCCGCAGAAGCAGAGAATGAGCAGGATGATGAGAAGCCACAGGCAGGTGTTATTGCCGAAAGTTCCGAAACAGTTCATTAAAATTTCCTCCTTGCTTGTTCTGCCGCGGGAGGATATGTACGTCTGGATTTCCCGCGGCAAGTCAGACAACCGCGCCGCTCGTCTGCTATGACGGCATGAGCGGCTATTTTCGATTGTCTATATTCATATTTACGCGGCGGCGGGCGGAAATGTTACAAGTTATTTTGACTGCGGTGCTGCGGTTCATAAAAACAGCCGCTGCGGAATAAAATAACAGAGAAAGAAGGGCTTCCGTTGTACATGAACGGTATATCGGTTTGAGCGGATGTGCCGCGCTTTGACCGTGCGGACGGAATTTTTGCGTTCATTTGCTTGCTAACCGGGCACCGATTTGTTATAATATATATCCGCAAGGGCAAAAAATGCCTTTGCGCCGCGGTTTTTCCGCGCGAAGGACAAGATATGCGCGGGCGGACACGTTCTGCGGTCTGACCCGTTTGTGCGCATAAATACATTTTTTTCTGCGGATATTCCTTATAGAGGAAATCCGATGGAGGTCTTTATGGAAAAGAAGTTTTTTACTTCGAGAAACATTGCCTTTTTGGCCGTGCTTCTGGCGCTTGTGATCGTGTTGCAGCTTTGGGGCAGTGCGATCAGGATCGGGGCAACCAGCCTGAGTCTCGTGCTGATCCCGATCGTGCTCGGCGCGGTACTGCTCGGGCCGCTTGCGGGTGCGTTTCTCGGATTTGCGTTCGGGCTGATCGTCGTGATCGTCGGAGTCTCGGGCGCGGACGCGTTCACATTTATCCTGTTCAGCGATCATCCCGTGCTTACGGTTGCGCTCTGCCTTCTGAAAGGAACGGCGGCGGGCTTTGTTTCGGGTATCGTATATAAAGCGATCCGCAAAAAGAACGAATATGCGGCGGTGATTGTGGCGTCTTTGGCGGCGCCTGTGGTCAACACGGGATTGTTCATCATCGGCGCGCTGTTCATGAGCGATACGCTCAGCGCAAATTTTGTTGCGGACGGAACGAGCGTCATTTATTTTCTCGTGATCGGCTGTGCAGGGTTGAACTTTGTTATTGAATTTTTTGTCAACGCCGTGGCTTCGCCCGCGATTTACACGGTAGAGCGTGTCGTGGAGCGCACGTTGCGGAGCAGGCACGGCAAAGCGACCGGCAAGGGAAACGAACCTGTCGGGGAGCCCGTGCATCAGACGGAGCAGAACGTAAAGGCGAAAGACTCTTCGGGTGTCTGAAAAGCGAACGGAAAGGGGAAACACATGATCATCTGCATAGACGTCGGAAATACCAATATCAAATACGGGATCTTTGACGGGGACGAGCTCGTCATCAGTTTCCGCGTGGCGACCGAACTCAAACGCACGAGCGATCAGTACGGCACGGCGATTATCGACATGCTCGCGGTCAAAGGGATCACGCCCGCGGATATCGGCGGGGCGATCATTTCTTCCGTCGTTCCCTCGCTCAATTATACCATTTCGCATATGTGCGCCTATTATCTCGGCGTTGAGCCGCTCATGGTGGGCGCAGGGCTGAAAACGGGGCACAACCTGCGCGTGGACGACGCGCGCGAAGTGGGTGCCGACCGCATCGTCAACGACGTTGCGGCGATCAGAAAGTACGGCGCGCCGCTCATTGTCATCGATTTCGGCACGGCGACGACCTTCAACGTCGTCAACGAAAACAGAGAATTTATCGGCGGCGTCGTTGCGCCGGGGATCCGCGGGTCTATGGACTCTCTTGTTTCGGGTACGGCGAAACTTCCCCGCGTCGAGATCGAAAAACCCGCAAGCGCGATCGGTAAGAATACGGTCACGAATATGCAGGCGGGGCTCGTGTTCGGGTTTGCGGGGCTGGTGGAATACATCGTCAAGAAGATCAAAAAGGAGATGAAACGCCCCGATATGCAGGTGGTTGCGACGGGCGGTTTCAGCGAGATCATTGCGGGAGAAACTTCCTGCATCGACCATGTGGACAAACTCCTCACATTGCAGGGGTTGAAGATTTTATACGATCTGAATCAAACGGAGGGCAAGAAATGAAAAACGTCGGCGTTGCGATACTCGGCCTTGGCGTCGTGGGAAGCGGCACTTACAAAATTTTACGCGACCACAGGGAATTTTACAGACAGACGCAGGGCGTGGACATATCCGTCGAGAGCGTTCTGGAGATCAACAAACAGAAAGCGCTTGCGCTCGGTATCGAGGAGAGCAAGATTTCCGACAATATTGCCGAAGTCGTGTCCAACCCGAACGTAGACATTGTCGTCGAAGTGATCGGCGGCGTCGAGCCCGCCAAGAGCTTCGTGCTTGCCGCTCTGCACAGCGGCAAGAGCGTCGTCACTTCCAATAAAGAACTGTTCTGCAAATACTGGCACGAATTGGAAAGGGCGGCAAAGCGCACGAACGCAGGGCTTTACTTTGAAGCGAGCTGCGTTGGCGGCGTTCCCATCATCCGCACGCTCATCGACGGTATGCAGGCGAACGTGATCACCGACCTTACGGGCATCATCAACGGCACGACCAACTACATCCTCACGAGAATGACGCGTGAAGGCGCCGATTATGCGACCGTCCTCAAAGACGCGCAGGCGCTCGGCTATGCCGAGGCGAATCCCTCTGCCGACGTGGAAGGGTACGACGCTGCATATAAGCTCTCTATTCTTTCCAGCCTTGCGTTCCATACGAAAGTGCCTTTGGACAAGGTATACCGCGAAGGGATCTCGGGGATCAAGGCGCAGGACATCGCTTACGGCGACGAACTGGGTTATGTTCTCAAATTGCTCGCGATCGGCAAAAACGGCGGGAAGGGCGTCGAGGTGCGCGTGCATCCTGCGTTCATCCGCAAAGATCATCCGCTCGCTTCCGTCAACGACAGCTTCAATGCGGTGTATCTCAAAGGGGACAGCGTGGGCGACATCATGCTCTATGGCAGGGGCGCGGGCGATTTCCCCACGGGCAGCGCGATCGTTTCCGACGTCATTTATGCGGCGACGCACAACGACGTCAAATATGCGACGTTCAAGAACGGTGCGCAGGCAGAGCCGGGCATGAAATTCATCACCGATTTCAGGAGCCGCTACTATATCCGCTTCACGGCAAAAGATAAGGCAGGCGTGCTTGCAAAAGTTGCGGGCATCTTTGCAAAATACAACATCAGCATCGTCGACCTCATCCAGAAGGGCGAGGATTGCGAAAATATCCCCATCATCCTCATCACGCACGAAACGAACGAATATTCCGTCCGCCGCGCGCTGGATAAGATCGCGGCGCTCGAAGACGTGGTTTCCGTCGACAGCATGATCCGCGTGGAGGCATAAAGGATACAGACAGTTTCGGGCGGTCTCTCTTCGGGGAGACCGTCTTTGTCCTTTCCGCGCCGCCGCGTTTAAACGCGGCGGCGCGGAAAACAGGACGATTTCGGGAGAAAAAAATTGCCGTGTCGCCGTGTGCAGACACGGCGGCGAGGAAAGCAGAAATTTATACGGGAGAGCGGGATGAAAAAGGGCATCATTCTTGTAAACGCATATATACGCTCGGAGGGCGCGTTCCGCCAGGCGGAGCGCATGAAAGAAGAACTCATGCGACTCGGAGTGCAGGCGGAAGTCGAAAAGAACGGCAATTTTCTCTGTTCGGTCAAGAACGGCCACATCGCATTGGCGCGGCAGACGGATTTTTGCGTCTATCTGGACAAAGATAAATATCTTCCGCGTATGTTGGAGAAATGCGGCGTGCGCCTTTTCAACAGCGCGGCTGCGGTGGAGGTCTGCGACGACAAGATGCTCACCTATATCGCGCTGGCGGGGGAAGGTCTTGCACTTCCCGATACGGTCCCCGCACCTCTTTGCTATTATGCCGACGCGAAGATCGGCGCGGAGTTTGTCCGCGGCGTGGGGGAGCGGCTCGGTTATCCTCTGGTCGCGAAAGAGAGTTTCGGCAGCTGGGGCATGAACGTCGAACTTCTCGGCGACGAACGCGCGCTTGCCGAGACGGCGGAGAAATTCCGACTGCGCCCGCATCTTTTTCAGAAGTACGTCGCGGCGCACAGGGGGGAGGATCATCGCGTCATCGTGATCGGCGGCAAAGCCGTCGCGTGGATGAAGCGGAAAAACGATAAGGATTTTCGTTCCAACATTGAGTGTGGCGGACACGGGTACAGGGAAGATCTGTCTTCCGTGTTTTTGCGGACGGCGGAGCGTTGCGCGCAGGTGCTGGGGCTGGATTACTGCGGCGTCGATCTTTTGGACAGTGACGGAGAACCCGTTGTCTGCGAAGTCAATTCCAACGCGTTTTTCAACGAAGCGGAGCGGGTCACGGGCGTCAACATAGCGGGCGCTTATGCCGAGCATATTGCAGCGTGCTTAAAATGCGAAAAGGCTGAATAAATCCGCTTCATAAACGCCGATTTTGTGCATAAAATGAATAAAATCAAAATCTGCCCCGAAATAAGTTGCCTTTTTTTTTGTGAAATGATATCATAAACACAATATTACAAACGCATAAAAGGATATCCTTTTTTTTCAGATTGTGTCTGAAAAATGAGATATAAAAGAAATTTATAAACAGAGGTAGAAGTATGAAAAAGTTGCTTGCGGCAGCCGTAGCATTGACAACGGTGGCGGCGCTTGCGGTTTCCTTTGCGGGATGCGCGAAAAAAGAACGCATGAAAGTCGTCGACGTCATGTTGACCGGCGAACAGTATTGCTATGCGGTCAATAACGACAAAACGGCGCAGATGCTCGGTAAAGTCAACGAAGTTGTCGACAAATTGGTCGGTTCTAAGCCGTATAATCCCGAATTGGATCCCACGACGGATGCAGTAGGCGTGGCTTACGATTATAACGGAGACGGCGTGGTCGAAACGGGAGTTACGATGAAGACGCTTTACGATGCGGAGCAGGACGGAACGATCGCTGACAACATCGGCGAAGTCGCGACCGATATTCCGAACGGATTGACGCGCGAAAAGTGCCTTGTCGTTGCGACGAATGCGGAGTTTGCGCCTTTTGAGTATACGGACGGCAATTTGTTTGCCGGCATCGACATGCACGTTGCGAAGATCATCGCCGCAGAACTCGATCTCACGCTTGTCATCAAAGACATGGAATTTGACGTTGTCATCCAGACAGTCAATCTCGGACAGGCAGATCTCGGTATGGCGGGATTGACTTATAACGAAACGCGTGCACAGCAAGTGACCTTCTCCAAGGGGTATTACGGTACGACGCAGCGCATCGCCGTCCGCGAATCCGATTATGCGAAATTTGCCGATTGCAAAGATGAAGCTGACGTCCGTGCGGTCATCGAGGACTGGGGCAAGATTTCAGCCGGCGGCGCTGACGGGCAGAGCGGTTATGCTTATATCGTCGGCGATACCAATTTCGGCGATAAATTTGTCGGTTTCAAGAATGTGACCGCAAAGGGTTATTCGAGCGTGGCGCTCGCTGTGCAGGATCTTGCCGCGGGCAAACTCAAATTTGTGGCGGCTGATAAAGACACGTTGCAGGAAGCTGTCGACGCTGTAAACGCGACGATCAAAGTCAAAGACGAAGCGTCCGCGGCTTAAAAGTAAAAGGTTAAAATCGTATGCAGATCATGTGGGATGCCTTTTACGACCAATTTGTCGTTAAAGGCGGATATCGCAATGTCCTGGAAGGGCTCAGGAACACCATTATCATCGCAATCTTGGGTCTTTTGATCGGTATTGTGATCGGAACGCTTGTCGCCTGCGTGCAGGTCGCCGGCAAACGCAGTAAGGTGGCGCGCGGCTTTGCGGTGGTCGGGGACGTTTATACGGGATTATTCCGCGGAACGCCGATCATCGTGCAGCTCCTGATTTTTCACTATATCATATTTTCTGCCATTTCGATAGACGGGCTGGTGGAAGCGGTCATCGTGTTCGGGCTGAACAGCGGCGCCTATGTTTCCGAGATCATGCGCGGCGGCATTTTGTCAGTCGATGTCGGACAGCTGGAAGCGGGCAGAACGCTGGGACTTTCATATCCCGCGACGATGCTGCGCATTGTCTTTCCGCAGGCGGTGAAAAACGTCATTCCCACGCTCGGCAACGAACTGATCGCTCTGACGAAAGATACGTCCGTTGCGGGATATGTCGCGACGATGGACCTGACGCGTGCATTCCGTCTGATCGCAACTGCAAATTACGAATTTATGATCCCGTATCTGATGCTTGCGCTTACTTATCTCGTCATTATTCTCATCATGACGTTTGTCGTCCGTATGGTGGAAAGGAGGCTTCGTAAGAGTGAAAGACGCTGAACAAAAGTCTCTTTGTCCCGAAGCGGAAAAGGCGCAGTTACCGCAA
The DNA here is from genome assembly GCA_944359385.1 of uncultured Clostridia bacterium. Taxonomy (GTDB): domain Bacteria; phylum Bacillota; class Clostridia; order Christensenellales; family Borkfalkiaceae; genus Borkfalkia. Next base: position 11,714 of record CALVSU010000036.1, read on the forward strand.
AAGCGTGTGCAGACCGAAAAGGTTTCCGCGCCAAAATTTGCAAAATCAGAAAAGACGCCTGTGGAACCGACCGATCCGAATGCGATGCTCGAAGTACAGCATCTTACCAAACGTTTCGGACAGCTTGTCGTACTCGACGATATTTCCGAAAAGATCGTGCAGGGCGAGAAAGTGGCTATCATAGGTCCTTCGGGCAGCGGGAAATCGACGTTTTTGCGCTGTCTGAACGTTTTGGAAGACCCTACCGACGGATATGTCTTTTTTGAAGGCAACAATCTTTGTGACCTGAAAGTGGATATCAATATCCAACGTCGCAGGATGGGCATGGTGTTTCAGCAGTTCAATCTGTTCAACAATATGAACGTGCTGAAAAACATAACCCTTGCGCCCGTTCATGTCGGGTTGCAGGATCTGAGAAAGATCAAACGCAAAAATTTCTTTACGAAGATTTCCAATCTGTTCCGAGGCAAAAACAAGAAAAGGGCGCTCCTGCCCGTAGAGACCACCGCGAAAGAAATCAGAGAAAACGCGGTCAATAACGCGATGCGGCTTCTCGAACGCATCGGGCTTGCGGACAAGGCGAGCGCGTATCCGTCCACGCTTTCGGGCGGTCAGCGCCAGCGCATCGCAATCGTGCGCGCGCTCGCGATGAATCCGAAGGTCATGCTCTTCGACGAGCCGACCAGCGCGCTCGATCCCGAAATGGTGGGCGAGGTTCTGGAGCTCATCAAAGAGCTTGCCGACGAGGGCATGACGATGGTCATCGTCACGCACGAAATGGGTTTTGCCCGCGAAGTCGCGACCCGCGTCATGTTCATGGACGGGGGGAAGATCGTGGAGCAGGGGCCGCCTTCCGAAGTGTTCGGCGCGCCGAAGAATGAGCGCTTAAAAGATTTCTTGTCAAAGGTATTGTAAATAACGACAGCGCGGGCGATCGCGTATAAAATTTTCGGTAAAGTTTTATTTGAAAAGCGAGTCTTTTCCCTGACGGGAAGAGACTCGCTTTCGGTTTACGGTATGCAATTTATCAGAGCGCGCGTATGCTCTCGACGGGTTTTTTCTTTGCGATGCCGTACACGGGCAGGAATGTGGCGATAAAGGAGGTGACGAGGGCGATGCTGAGCTGACGTAAAATTTTCATTAAATTTTCGCTTGAAGGGAATGGTATGACGATAGAATTATAGATCGCGTCATCTGTGA
>CALVSU010000037.1 GCA_944359385.1 uncultured Clostridia bacterium
CTTTTTCTCTCTCGACGAAATTCATCGCCGTGTCTACCTTCTTGTACATCGCGGATCTCCTATACCGTTATTTACAATCAAAAAGCCCTTTCGTTTTCGGAAAACAAAAGGGCATACCACCAAAACATACAGACATACGCCTGCTTTGAAAACGCGGGCAGAATACCGCGCGCGGCGCTACTTTCCCAAAATTTCGCACTGCGGGCTGAAAGGTGATACCGTCATGCGCGCCGCTCGCCGCCTTTCACCTGACGCGGCTCTCTTTGGAACGGGCATCGCATACGGCTTGTCCTTTTTAGACGCCTGTATTCGATTGAATTTATTTTAACAGCCTTCTTGCTTTTTGTAAAGCGATTTTGCCAAAGTTTTGCGAAAACGCGCCTCTTTTTTCCCGCGGCGCACGGCGCGCCGCCGCGTCAGCGGTAATCTTCCAGGATTTTGTTGACCTGAACGAGGTCTGCGGGCGTGACGATGTTTTCCACACGCTCCCCCTCCCGCCCGTTCTCGCTCACGAGAACGGCGAGCAGTTTTTTGTTCTCCTCGAATGCGTCCAGAATGTCCTGCAAGGTATCGTTTTTGCTCAGATATTTATAATAGGTAAAGAGATCGCTCTCCCGCACGATCTGCACGACGGGCGTCTGCGAAGCAAATGCGTCGATGTCTCCGCCCCGCTCTATCACAGTGCCCAGCTCCTTGATGATGCGGCGGTTGTTCACGATCCCCACCATTCTCTTGCCCCTGTATACGGGCAGGTTGGAATAATTCGTGTTCGCGATCAGGCGGATCACCTGTTTCAGACTGATGGAGTCGTCCACGCTGACGATGCGCTTTTCGCGGAGAGTGGCGCCGATCGTCGGCGGCGTGCAGAGAAGCCGCTCGATCAGCTGTATTTCCTCCACGACCTCGTCGCAGGGAACGGCGATGATCTTTCCGTCCGTGCTCTGGTGCACGATCGCATTGCGCAGGCGCGCAAAATCCATGAGATCGTTTTCGTATTTGCGGACGACGCCGTTTTTCTCCGCGCTCCGCCTGACCATGTCCGAAAAGGACTGCGACGGCTTGAAATCGTACAGCTGCCGCAGTTGCGCGTCTATCTTATTATAAGAATTGATAAATTCCGCCGCGTTCTTCTTATCCATGCATCCTTCCTCCGCCGTTTTTATCATTATACCATAAAACGGCGGTTTTGCAAGCCTCGCCGCGGATTTTCGCGCACTTTTCAGAAATCGCGCCTGTCTTACCCGTTTTTCCTGTGATCGCCCGCCTTTTTTCCGAAAAACCCTAATTTTCAGAAATCGCTCCTGCGCTTTTTGTAAAATCCCCTGCGGCGTTGGGAAACGATGTGGTATTCCCGCTCGGGAACGAAGGCATATTCGCTCTCTTTTTTGGGCGAGAGCATCGCCATCTCTCCCGAAAGGGACGCGGCCTGCGCGACCCCCGCCGCGCACATGGCGACCGTCACCCCCGAAACGAAGGCGTCCGCGCGCATCATCAGCTGGGGCAGAAAATCTTCGATCTCTTCATAGACGGCGACAATGACGTCGGCGTCGCAAAGGGAGATCGTCTCCGCGATCTTCGGAAAAAAGAGATCCTCCGCGACGAGAATGCCGATCTTGCCCGCCGCCGTATCGTACACGCGCAGAGACCCTCCGCTCTTATAATCGGATTCGTCCAGCGCGCTGAGCATATCCGAAACGCCGAGGATTCGCCCCCGCTCGGCGACCGCCGCGCTCTTTCTCTTTATCCCGCAGGAATCGGTGTAACAGCCCGCGATCACAACGCAACCGAGTTCGCGGCTCAAAATTGCCGCATCTTCCAGTTTGGAAGTCCTGCCGCCCAGCTCGCTGCCGTAGTCCACTTCCCCCAACCCGTTGAACCCGAACACGAGCACGTCTGCGGCAGTCTGCGGGGCGCCGTCCCAGTATTCGTTCAGCGTGCCTTCCGTCACAAAATGAATTTTCATGCCGACCTCCGTCTTATTCATTATATTGCGAAAGCCCGTGAAAGGTGAGCGGCGGACAGATAAAACCGCGGAAGCGCGGGGCAATCCCCGCCCCCCCCCGCAAAGCCGCAAAGAGCGGCGAAAAACGCCGCCTGCACAAATTTACCGATATCGCGGTCAATCGATTGTATTTTGAGAGTTTTCGTGTTATAATTGATTACGAACTTTTTTGTTTCAGACAAAAACGGGAGTTTATATGCAAAAAAAAATACGTCTTACCCCCGTAAGACTGCTTGTACTCGGATACCTGAGCGTTATCATCATCGGAACGCTCCTGCTCATTATCCCCTTTTCTTCAAAAATAACGGGCTCGGCTTCCTTTATGGACGCGCTCTTTACCACCGTTTCCGCCTCTTGCGTGACGGGGCTGATCGTACAGGATACCGCGACCCACTGGTCTACCTTCGGGCAGGTAGTCATTCTCTTTCTCATTCAGATCGGCGGCATCGGCTTTATGACCGTCGTTTATACCATTTTGATGCTCGGCGGAAGAAAGATCGGACTCAAAGAGCGCACCTTTATGCAGGAAGCCGTTTCCGCCCCCACGCTGAGCGGCATGGGAAAGCTTACCACCACCATCCTGATAGGCACGCTCGCTTTCGAAGCGCTCGGAGCCTTTGTGCTCTGTTTCCGCTTCGTGCCCGACTACGGTTGGGGAGAAGGGATCTGGATCTCTGTCTTCACCTCCGTTTCCGCCTTCTGCAACGCGGGCTTCGACCTGATGGGCGACAAAACGGGCAAATACTCCTCCATGACAGCCTATTCGGGAGATCCGATCGTTTGCCTGACGATCCCTCTGCTCATCATCGTGGGCGGCCTCGGCTTTTTTGTTTGGAAGGACATCAAAGACAATCGTTTCCGCTTCCGCAAATATGAACTGCACACAAAACTGGTGCTCATCATGACGGCGATCCTCGTGATCGTGCCGACGCTCGTGATCATGCTTGCGGAAAACGATCTGCCCTGGAAGGAACGCGTTTTTTCCTCCTTTTTTACGGCGGTAACGCCGAGGACGGCGGGGTTCAACGCTCTTCCCCTTTCCGGAGCGGGAAGCGTGAAATCGGTCACACTTCTCCTCACCATCATACTCATGTTTATAGGCGGCTCTTCCGGCTCCACCGCCGGCGGCGTAAAGACCAACACCATCGCCGTACTGGGGCTTTCCGTGATCTCTCTCGTGCGCGGCAAGCGTTCGGTGGAGTGCTTCGGCAGGCGCATCGACGAGACCAACGTTAAGAACGCCGCGCAGTTTCTGACCATCTTTTTGACGCTTATCGTCGTCGGAGCGGTGCTTTTGTGCCTGTTCGAGCAGGGCAATTCCCTTTGGCCTGACGACCCCGAAATCACCGGCATTACGGTAACGGAATCTGTTTTCGAAGTCGTATCCGCCCTTGCGACCGTCGGGCTTACGACGGGCGTTACGCCCCAACTGACGCTCGGTTCGCAGATCGTTCTGTGCGTACTGATGTTTTTAGGGCGCGCAGGCTGCATGACCGTCATGCTTTCTTGGAAGACCCCTTCCGCCCCCGCAGCGGAGCTCCCGATGGAAAAGGTGAGGATAGGATAATAAATTTTTGTGTTCACGAAAACCTCGGCGGGCTGCCGCCTGCGGTTTTCCGTGAGTTAAGGGGAAACCAAACGGTTTCTCCCTCTGCCCGCGATTTTTAAGGGCACACATAATATACAATCGCGGACATTCACCCTTTCCGTAAGGCAAAGCGTTGCCAAATTGAGTGAAAAAGCAAAAAGCGCGGTTTTTGCTTTTTCGCATGATTATTTAAATAATTAAAGGCGCGTTCAGCCTTAAAATGCCGTCAATTGGCGCGCATTTATCATGAATACCTCAATTCTGTACCCGACGTGCTTCTGCACGCATTTTATAAGAAATCTTTTTAAAGGACAGCATTTATGAAATCTGTACTCATCATCGGTCTCGGCAGGTTCGGGACATATATGGCAAAAAAATTTACCGAGCTCGGCAATCACGTAATGGTTCTGGATACCGACGAGGAAAAGATCAACGAAATACTCCCCTACGTGACGAGCGCGCAGATCGGCGACGGCACCAAGGCCGCCGTACTCGATTCGCTCGGCGTCGACAACTTCGACATCTGCGTCGTGAGCGTCGGTGAAAATTTTCAGTCTTCGCTGGAAACCACCTCTCTCCTGAAAGAGGCGGGTGCAAAGTTCGTCCTCTCCCGCGCGTCTACCGAGATACAGGCAAAATTCCTGCTTCGCAACGGCGCCGACGAAGTGGTGTTCGCCGAAAAGGAGATGGCGGAGCGCCTCGCCGTAAAGTACAGCGCAAACAATATTTTCGACTATATACAGCTGACCAGCGAGTACGCCATTTACGAGATCCCCACGCCGAAATCGTGGGAAGGCAAAACGATCCGCGACAAGGGCGTGCGCGTAAAATACAACCTGAATATTCTCGCCATCAAGCGGGGCGGCAACCTGATCCCCCTGCCCTCGCCCGACTACGTTTTCAACAGTGCGGAACGGCTGATCGTGATGTGCAAAAAATCAGACATAGACAGGATCGTACACTGATAAGAAAAGCGGTGCGCTTTGTTTTTAAGCGCACCGCTTCTTTTTTATTTTTTCGGCAGATCGGAATAAAGACCGATGTTTTTAAATTCTATCGGATATTTCCCTTCTTCTATGCCGTGCACGATCTCCACCGTCCTGTCGTTGAAAGGGGTCGCGACGCCGTATTTTCTGCCGTATTCGGACACGACGCCGTTGATAAAATCGATCTCGCATTTCTTGCCCTTGCGCAGATCCTGCAACATGCTCGAAATCAGCTTGCCGTGCTTTTTCATCGCAACGGGAATGAGCGCAAACGAAAACGCCTTTTTCAACGGGCCGCGGTAATCGAACAGTTTGTCTATCTTATGTCCCTGCACGGGCTCGATGCGGATATCCGCCGCCTTGGCAACGTCGATGCACTCCTTCATGATGCGCTGGGCGACCTTCCGCGACGAGCGCACCCTCGAGACCTCGCCGAACGTCCCGCCCGTGACGGTGGAAAGCCCCGAAAAGGCGCTGTTGATGAGAAGTTTGGACCAGCGCGCGCCGATAAAGTTTTCCTCGATCGTGACCGTGCCCATACATTCAAGCAATTCCTTTACGTCCGCGAGATGATTCCCCTTGCCGAACGCCCCGAGAGAAAAGGTCAGCGCGGTCGGGTCGGACGTGAGCTCGGTGACGCCTTCCCCGTGGAACGTAGCCCCCCACGCGATCGCACAGCCGAGCGTTCTGTCCGCACCGATGATCTCGGCGACTTTGGGTTCGGGAAGCCCGTTCTGACAAGTACACAGCGCGCCGTCCTCTTTGAGATATTCTTTGAGGAAAGTCACGATCTGCGCGTTGTCGCGCTGTTTAGTCATCAGAAGAATGATATCATATTTTTCCTTCATCTCCGAAGGCAAAAGCGCGCTGACTTTCTGCGTAAACTGCACCGTCCCGACGACGGAAGCGCCCTTTTCTCTGAGCGCGGCGACGTGCTTTTCGTTCCTGTTGATGAGATCGATCTCTCTCCCCGCCTTCGCTATGAAAGCGCCGAGCGCCGTTCCCATCGCGCCCGCGCCGTAGATCGCACATTTCATGACAAACATTCTCCTTTTTATGTGTTCTGTCATCCATTATAATCAAGCGGGAAAATAAAGCAAGAAAAAAACAGCCGCGGGCGCAAAATTCTGCGCCCGCGGAAAATTTTTCGGCTCAAACAGATTTTATGCTCATCTGTCGGGAAAAAGCACACAGAACGCGCCGCCCTTTTCGCGCTCACTTTTCGGGGAAAAGGACATAGAAGGTACTGCCTTTTCCGACTTCGCTCTCCACGCCGTATTCGAAACCGTGGCGGATGAGGATGGTCTTGACGATGGAAAGCCCCAGCCCCGTCCCTTTGATCGGCCGCTTGTGCGTTTCGCTCGAGCGGTAATATCTGTCCCAGATGGTATCCAGCTCTTCGGGCGGGATCCCCCTGCCCGTGTCGGAAACGGCAAAACGGATGCGCCCCTTATCGGGCAGGCGTTTGAGGGAAACGACGATCTTCTTGTCCTCCCCCGTATAATTGACCGCATTGCCGACGAGATTATAGATGACTTGTTCGATTTTTTCGATGTCCGCTTCGGTGTAAAGTTCGTCCTCGATCTCCCGTTCCAGTGTATATCCCATCGTCTCCGTCAAATAAGAAAACCGTTCGAGGACGGTATGGATAAATTCGGAAAGATCGAACACAGAAGGTTTGAGCGTGTTCATGCCCGAACGTATCTTGGAAAGGTTGAGGATGTCGTTCACGAGCGCGGTCAGCCTGTCCGACTCGTCGATGATGACCTGCGTGTGCTTCGCACGCTTTTCGGGGTCGTCGCCCGAGATCTCCTGGATCATGGACGCATACGCCTTGATCATCGTCAGCGGCGTTTTCAGATCGTGCGTGACGTTGGCGAGCACCTCTTTCTGCAATTCGTCGGATTTGCCGATCTCCTCTTTCGCATAGTCGAGCGTTTCGGCGAGGGCGTCCATCTCTGCGTAGGCGTATTTGCCCTTGAAATCGACGGTAAAATCTCCCTTCGCCATGCGCTTCGCCGCGCGCGTAAACTGCGCGATGGGCTTTGTGAGCTCCATCGAAAGAAGCGCGGAAATGATCAGCGCCACAAAAATGACGACGACGGAAACAATGACCAGCTCCTTTTGCATGATGCCGAAAGCACTGTTCGAAAGTTCCGTGGAATAGTTGATATAGAGATACATATCCGTCGTCTGGCTCTCCGATCTCGCAAAACGCGCGGAATAGACATAATTGCTGTCGTCTATGCGGACGATGACTCCTTTATCCGTGCCCGCCTTGCTCAGTTCGCCGTAGACAAGGCTGAACACCTCTTCATCTACGCCGCCGATGCCGTATTCATCGGATGCCTCCCCGTTGCCGATGTCAGTGGGATACAGACAATTTCCCTCTTCGTCCAGAACGTAGATATTGATGGAAGGATTGTCGTATTGCGCCAGGGCGATGTAATTATCCACATTGTCCCCGTTATACGAGGGCAGCCGCTGCAGACGGGCTATATTTCCGTACACCTCGCTGCCGATGTCCTGCAATTCCGATTTGACTTCGTCCACGAAAAATTTTCTCAGCAGCGTCGTCTGAAACACCCAGGTCAGCGCGAGAATAAATGCGGCAAAACCGAGAAAGCTGATCCACAATATGAAGTTTATACTGCGAAACCGCTTTCCCTTCATGCTTCGAACTTATACCCCATGCCACGCAGAGTGACGATAAATTTTCTGTATTCTTTCAGACTGCCGCGCAGCATCTTGATGTGCGTGTCCACGGTCCTGTCGTCGCCGTAAAAATCGAACCCCCACACGTCGGAGAGAAGTTTCTCACGCGAGAGCGCAATGCCGTTATTCTTGACGAGATAGAAGAGAAGTTCGTATTCTTTGGGCGTAAGCTCCAGTTTTTCGCCATCCACATAGACGTTCCTTCCCTTCATGTCGATCTCCAGGCCTTCGTATTTGAGAATGTCGCGCGAGACCGCCGCGCCCGCCTTGTGCCGTTTCGTGACGGCGGCGATGCGCGCCATGACTTCTTTCGGGGAAAAAGGCTTGGTCACGTAGTCGTCCGCCCCCACTTCGAAGCCGAACAGCTTGTCGTATTCCTCGCCACGCGCCGAAAGCATGATGACGGGTATATCCTTGAATTTGTGTATCTCCTTCACAGCGGAAAAACCATCCAGTGCGGGCATCATCACGTCCATGAGAATGATGTCGTAATCGTTTTCCCTGCACATCTTGACCGCCTGTATCCCGTCGGACGCTTCATACGCTTCGTTGCCCTCGAATTCGACGTATTCTCTCAACACGTTGCGGATCATTTCCTCGTCGTCTACGATCAGTACTTTCATCTTTTTCATCCTCCCGACATTATTCATCATGATTATACCAAGTCTTTATTATTATACCACTATTGTTTTATGAAAAACAAGTGAAAATGCAAAAATTGCCTCCTTAAAAATACGAACAAATGTTTGACTTTTTATACCCGTGGGGTTATAATAAAGAAAAAGCAAAGAGGAGGCGGCAGCATGATAGACGCGGAACGATTGAAGATCCTGACCGAAAGCGCGAAGTATGATGTTTCATGTTCTTCGTCGGGATCGCGGCGGGCGAACACCAAAGGCGGCATCGGCAATGCGAGCGTGGGCGGCATCTGCCACTCCTTTACGCCCGACGGGCGATGTATTTCCCTCCTGAAAATACTCATGAGCAACCGCTGTTCGTACAACTGCCTGTACTGCCCCAACCGCGCGGAAGCGGACGTGCCGCGCGCGTCCGCCACGCCCGACGAACTGTGCGAACTCGTCATCGCCTTTTATAAACGCAATTACATCGAAGGGCTGTTCCTCTCCTCCGCGGTCGAAGGCTCGCCCGACAGAACGATGGAACGCATGCTCGACACGGTGATCAGACTCAGAAAAGTATACCGATTCAACGGGTATATCCACCTCAAAGGCATTCCGATGGCGGACAGAGCGCTTGTCTCGCGCGCGGCGCAATACGTGGACAGAATGAGCTACAACGTCGAACTGCCCAGCGAAAAGAGCCTGCGCCTCCTTGCCCCGCAAAAAACCAAAGAGAGCGTGCTCCTGCCCATGAAACAGCTTTTCCTCGAAAAAAAGGCGGCGGGCGAAGAGAAGGGAAAAAACCGCAAGATCTTTCTCCCCGCGGGACAGACGACCCAGCTCATCGTGGGCGCGTCGCCCGAATCGGACGGGCAGATCTTAAAGCTCAGCGAGGCGATGTACCGCAGGTTTTCGCTCAAAAGGGTGTATTACTCCTCTTACGTTCCCGTCGTGCGGCACTCCCTGCTGCCCGACCGCTGCACGGGGCTCTTGCGCGAACACCGCCTCTATCAGGCGGACTGGCTCATGCGCTTTTACGGGTTTGACGCCGATGAGATCGCAAAAGAAGGCGAAAATCTGCCCGAAGAATACGACCCGAAATGTGCATGGGCGCTCCGCAATATGCAGTTTTTCCCCGTCGAGATCAACACCGCGCCCCTCGAAAAACTGCTGCGCGTTCCGGGCATCGGCACGCTGGGCGCTTACAAGATCATAAAAGCGCGCAAATTTGCAAAGCTGGATTTTTCCGATCTCGCAAAAATGCGCATCGTGCTCAAAAGAGCGAAATTTTTTATTACCTGCGGCGGGAAATTTTACGGAAGTGACAATTACGACACCGTAAAAACGGCACTCATGCTTGAAGAGCGGAGCGAAAAATACGAACAGCTCTCCCTGTTCTCCACGCCGGAAACTTCCCTCTCCGTACACACGGGGCAACTATGAACGTCTACATCACCGACGGAACGGAAAATTGTTTTTACACTGCAGTTTTCAACGCCTGCACGGACAAAGACTGTATCGTGACTTCATCCTGCGCCGTCCAGCTGCCGCTGGGCGCAAACGTCGTTGCCGTCACGGCGGACGGGGAAAAATGTACGCGCGTGAAAAAGAAACTCAACGAGTATGCGCCGCACGCCCTCAAAGATATCCCCCTGCTCCTTCGCCGCGGATGCGCAAATAAGGAACAGACGGCACTCGAATATATCCGCCTCATCATGGAAAAAAAGGCGCCTGTCAAAGACATGCTTTCGCATCCTGCCGTCATCGCCGCGACGGAGGAAATGCGCAAAGTCACCCTCGAAGCGCACCGCTTTACGGGCTTTCTGCGCTTTATGGAGGGAAGCGGCGGCATTTTTTACGCGCCATTCGAACCCGACAACGATATCCTCGAACTTATCCTCCCCCATTTTATCAGGCGCCTGAAAAACCAACCGTTCGTCATACACGACACCATACGCGGCAAAGCCGCTCTCTACAATATGCGCGAATGCGCGATCGTGCATACGGACAAAAAAGTCAACGTCGTGCTCTCCGACTGCGAAGACGCTTTCCAAAAACTCTGGAAAGAATATTATGAATCTGTCAATATCGCCCAGCGCCCGCACGAAAAACAGATGAAAGGCTATATGCCCGTTCGATATTGGAAATATATGCCCGAAAAACATTGACCGACAACCTTTTGCCCGCGCTTCCTTCACGGCATATGTTTGTTCTTACCGAACGCCGAGCTTCGGTCACACTTATATGAAAGCACTGCCGCCGCGCAAAATGCGCGGCGGCATAAAGCAGGTATGTAAAAAAAGTCGGCTCACGAAAGTTCTTCCAGCATTTTTGTCAATTTTTCAAGGTGCAGTTCCTCGTCAAGAATAATGCGGGAGATCACCGCCGCCACCTGTTCGTTATCCAGCCTGCGAACCATGCTTTCGTAGTCGCGGATCGCCTGTTTTTCTCCGCGAATGTCGTCCATAAGCATTCTCTGCGGCGACGTGGCATACGACACGTTCGCTGCACTGTAAAAACGGAACGGATACGGCGGCCGCGCGGAAAAAACGGGGGTTGTGCCAAGTCCCAACAGCATTTCACCCAACAGATCGAGATGGTGCATTTCTGCGATCGCGATCGCTTGCAACGTCTGCGCGTTTTCCTGCATTCCCAGACCCGAAAAAATAACAGACTGAAAAACATACTGCAAAATCGCGGTCATTTCGCTTGTCCTGTCCGCATATGCGGGGGAAATAATACGCGCGCTTGCCGCATCTTTAGTAAGGTTTTCCGTGCTCGGGTACGGAAGGTCGACAGCCAGTGCTTTCGGCATGAAAAAAAACCTCCTGCGCTTTTTTATCAGTATATGCGCATAGGAGGTTTCCTGCCAACATTCAGAGACAAAAAGGCGCTCAGTCCTTTAAAATCCCCTTTTCTTTTAAAAATGCTTCTAAGATCTCCGCCGCGTCCGCGCAGAGGTCCGCGCAGGGGCGCTTTCTGTAATATGTTTCCGTGCGATCCTCGGCACGCGGCGAAGCGTCGCTCGTGACGCCGCGCAAAAGTTCGCGGCAAACGATGCTTCCGTTCTTTTCTCTGAACCTTGCTGCAAGTTCCTGTTCGATCGCATACAGCGCGGATTTTTCCGCCGTCGTCGGATTATCGGCATTGTAGAAAAGCATCCCGACCGTCATCAACATACCGCTCACACAACCGCATACTTCGCGCATTCTGCCCACGCCGCCGCCGAACGGCGCCGAGATCTTCAAAGCCGTCCTTTCGTCCACCCCCGTCAGATCGCGGAAAGCGAGAAAAACCGACTGCGCGCAATTCAGTCCGCTCTTGAAATATGTCCTTGCAAGTTCTGCTCTCTGCATATTTCAGACTCCTTTTTTCGAAAAACTATTGTAATGACAAAAATTTATGTTATAATAAATATAGAAATATAGTTATAGCCGTTGCGGAGAAAAAACTATGGTTGATATTTTTTATACTTTCACGGCGGTGGATTCGGAAACATTTACAAAGTTCATTCTCGCAAAGTATTACAATATACCCAATGCGGAAATGAGCAAAACGATCAACGGAAAACCTTACCTGAAAAACGATAAGGTGTTTTTCAACGCCTCGCACAGCAAGGGACTTTTGGCGATCGCCGTCGCGAAGAGCGAAGTCGGTCTGGACGTGGAATCCCTCTCAGGAAAACCGCGCCCCGCAGTACTTGCAAAATTTTCGGCGCGCGAAAAATATGAGATCGTCACCTCCGCCGATTTCTACACGCACTGGACCGCGCGCGAAAGTTATATCAAATACCTCGCCGGCACTCTCGCCGCCCTCTGGCGCAGGGTGGAATTTGTCGGCAAACGCATCTATTTTCTCGGAAAGCCCGCCGATGTCACCGTCCTGCAATTCAGTAAAGAAGGGTATTCGTTCAGCGTTTGCGGCAAATTTTCAAAATACAATGTCAAAAAAATAGACAGCGTGCCGCTCTGATCTTTGCGTAAAAGCTTCAAAAAACAGACTACGTGCCGATCTTTTCTTCACGTAAAAATGTCTCTCCGCGCATTCGCGCGGAGTTTTTTTAAGCGTTCTGTCTCTTCCTTTAATTTTCGGGATAAACAAAAGAAGGGTTGTTTTTCAGTGCTTCAAGATAACGAGCAGTATAATATTTTGCCATCGGAAGATTCTGTTCCAGACAGTTGCCGCACTCCTCGGGCTTTGCACCCGGTATCTCCCCTTCATAGGAGAGGATAAACTCGCAAAGATCGGTCACGAGACCCAAAACATCTTCAGGCAAAAGAGCGCCGAACATCACGAGATAAAACCCCGTGCGGCACCCCATCGGTCCGAAATAGACCACATCGTCTTTGCTCGAAGAATTTCTCAGAAAAGTCGCGCCGAGATGCTCGATCGTATGCACCGCGGGCATATCCATGACAGGTTCCCTGTTCGGAGCAGTGAACCGAAGATCGAACGTAGTCACATTGACGTCTCCCTTCTTATCCGAGCGGGACAGATAGAGCCCCGCTTTCAGTTTCAGATGATCTACTGTAAAGCTTGCAATCTTATCCATTTTTCAACGCTCCTTTCTCTCATAGACCCATTTTATCACAAATCAAAAAAAAGCACAAGCATCTCCCGCCCCGTCGAAATGTAAAATCATGCGCCGAAAGTACGGGAATTTTCTATAAATGCAAAAAAAATGCTTGCTTTTTTATCGGTTCTGTTTTATAATAATAAAGCTGTTTTGCAGAGATGTCTGAGCGGCCTAAGGAGCACGACTGGAAATCGTGTGTACCTCGCAAGGGTACCGAGGGTTCAAATCCCTCTCTCTGCGCCATA
>CALVSU010000038.1 GCA_944359385.1 uncultured Clostridia bacterium
CAGGTAACCCTGCATGATTTTACTCCTCTTTGGTCTGCTCTTCCGCAGACGCGCCGCCCTGCGCGGTGTTGCTTTGCGCTTCCGCAGACGCGCCGCCCTGCGCGGTGTTGCTTTGCGCTTCCGCAGATGCCCCGCCCTGCGGGGTGTTGCTCTCTCCATTTGCGGGCGTATTCTGCGCAGCCGCAGCCTCTCTTGCCGCCTTTTCTTTTGCGGCTTTCTCTTTGGCGAGTCTGGACTCCTCCATCTTGCGGAGCTGTTCTTTCGTATAGAGTTTCGGCATGATCGCGAGAGGCTCTCCCACCGCCGCGCCGAAACAGGAACCGTATTTTTTGCGGTTCAGATACATCTGCATGAGAATGACGGCGACCCCGCCGAGGATGAGGACGATGGAAAGCGCCTGCGAAACGCGGACGTTGCCGACCATAAGGCTGTCCGAACGAAGGCCTTCCACGATCGCGCGCTCGATGCCGTACAGGATAAAATATCCCGCGAACACCAGCCCGCTCGGCTTTTTGCGGAATTTCCACGCAAAAGTGAAGAGAATGGCAAAAATGATCAGGCAGGAAAGGCTTTCGTAGAAGAAGGTCGCCTGGAACCAAGCCCCCTCTTCGTCGATGAACACGGCGTACGGGAACCATTGCAGTTTCGGGTTGGTGACGAGATTGCCGTATGCTTCCTGATTGGCGAAATTCCCCCACCTGCCGATGCCCTGTGCGAGGATCACCCCGGGAAGAAGGCAGTCTGCCACGCGGAAAAAGTTGATCTTGTGTATGATACAGAAAAGCACCACCCCGATCGCGCCGCCGATGATGCCGCCATAGATCGCAAGACCGCCCGAGCGGAAATGGATCCACTCGCTCATGTTTCCGTAAAAGGCGCAATAATACGTACGCGCCCCGATGATGCCGATAGGCAGAATACAGATCAGCAGATCCAGCGTCCAGTCGACGGGAATATTGCGTCGTTTGAAAAGGAACGCGACGACGATCGTGGCGAGAATGATGCCGCACACGATGATGATGGCATAATAATAGATCGTAAACCCGAAAATCGTGATTCCCGGATTCAGCAAGCAGGACACATCCATGTTTTTGCTCCGTCCGACCGCCGCCCCTCGCGCATCGCCCGAACGGGCGGCTCGGCAAATGATTTGAAGATGTCCCTATTATACCATACCGCGCCGAAAAATTAAAGGTTTTTCGCACGATTGAAAGGATTTTTTTGCAGAAGGCCGAAAAATATCAAAAGAACTCCCTTCGCAAAAATAAAATTCCCCGCTCCCTGCCTTAGGCAGGGAGCGGGGAACAAATGATTCGCCCCGATCGGATGAAAAGCTGCGATTCAGCCGTTTTTACACCCTAAACTGATGAGGAGCGCGCCGTCTACGCGGCGCATGGTGTTTTCGGGCAATGCTCCGATCCGCTCTTTTAAGCGCCTTTTGTCGAGCGTGCGGATCTGTTCGAGCAGGATCACCGAATCCTTCGCAAGCCCGTAACTCGCGCACGGGAGTTCGATGTGCGTGGGGAGTTTTGCCTTGTTCATCTTGCTGGTGACCGCGGCTGCTATCACCGTCGGGGAATATTTGTTGCCGATATCGTTCTGCACGACCAGAACGGGGCGTATTCCGCCCTGTTCGCTGCCCACGACGGGGCTGAGGTCGGCATAGTAGAGTTCCCCCCTGTGAATTTCCATGTGTGAAGTCCTCTCTGTTTTTTCTTTCGGAAAACACCCCTCCGTTCATAATATGTAAAAACGCTGCCCTTTTGTTCGGGCGGGGAAGTTCTCCGCCCTTTATTTTGCCCCGTTTCCGCCCGTTTTATACATCCGATCTTCCGCCCTTTTGCAGGACGCCCCTTCTGAAAAATGACAAAAGCCCGCTATAAAAAGCGGACTTTCATAATAGATATTTTGCAAGTTGCAATCAGGATCCCATCAGTTCGGACACGGCGGCGGGGATCTTTGCGATCACGTCGGTCGCGAGAAGGCTGTATTCGTTGCATTCCCTCTCCGCGATCGCGCCCGCCCTGCCGAGAAGATGCGCCCCGCACACCGCGGAACGGAATGCGGTCACGCCGCGCGCCGCCAACGCACAGACGATGCCCGAAAGCACGTCGCCGCTCCCGCCGCGCGCGAGCGCGGGCGAACCTTCCGCCACGAGCGCCGTATTTTTGCCGTTGGTCACAATGCTCGCATTGCTCTTCAGAAGGAGGGTGACGCCGTATTCGGACGCGAAACGGCGCGCAAGTTCTGCGCCGCCCGCGCGCACTTCGTCGAGCGAAACGCCCGCAATGCGGGAAAATTCTTTGAGATGCGGCGTGAGAATGACGCGGCACGCCTTTTCCCGCAGAATATCGGCACCGTATTCGGACAGCGCGTTGAGCGCGTCTGCGTCGAGCACAAGCGTGCCTTTAAATTCCGACAAAAAATATGCAATGCAG
Organism: uncultured Clostridia bacterium; assembly: GCA_944359385.1. Taxonomy (GTDB): domain Bacteria; phylum Bacillota; class Clostridia; order Christensenellales; family Borkfalkiaceae; genus Borkfalkia. The sequence continues at coordinate 2,439 of CALVSU010000038.1, forward strand.
TCGTACAGCCCGCGCGATACGCCCGAGCCCATGCCGACCGCGAGCGCGTCGGAATTTTCGCAGACGGCGGCAAGTGCCTGCTCGTCCATACGCACAAACCCGCCCTCGTCGGGCACGGGCGCCAGAATGAGTTCGGGGTATTTCGCGATATAATGCGCAAAGACGCTTTCGGGACAGTAAAGGCGGGTATATCCCGCACCCGAACGGAGCGCCGCGCCCGCAGACAGGAGCGCCGCGCCCGAATAGAGCCTGCTCCCCGCGAAAATGCTCGCCCTTCCGTAGCTTCCTTTATTGGTGTTTTTCTTTTTCGGAGGAAATATATCCGAAAAGTCCTCCTTCCCAAAGCGGCTCGCATACTGCCCCGCAGGAAGGGTTATGCCGATGTCCGCGCGGACGATCTCTCCGCAAAGATCGGCGCCGTCCTGCAGATACAGCCCGAACTTCCGCTCTCCGATCGTGACCGTTTTATCGGCGCGGACGGACAGCGCCGCCGTGCCCGTATCCCCGTTCAGCCCGCTGGGAATGTCCGCGGAAAGCACATACGCGCCGCTCCCGTTCACCGCCGCGATCGCGTCCGCGAATTTCCCTTCGGGCGGGCGGCGGAGCCCCGTGCCGAAGATCGCGTCGATGATCAGGTCGTACTCTTCCTTGGGGAATGCGGTAAAAACTTTCCCTCCGAACTTTTCGCGCTGGGCGGCACAGTCATCGGAAAGCTGTTCGCAAAGCGCAAAAACGTCCGCATGAAATCCGTGCTCCGAGAGGATGCGCGCCGCGCAATATCCGTCGCCGCCGTTATTCCCGCCGCCGCAGACGGCGAGCACGCGGCTCCCGCCCATGCGCACGAGTTCCTTTTCCGCTTCTCCCGCGATCGCGGCGCCCGCGCGCTCCATGAGCACGGAAGACGGAACGCCCAGCTCTTCGATGGTATATTTATCCGCCGCGCGCATCTGCGCGCTGGTGAGAATTTTCTGCATAGCTCCCCCTCGTTTCAAATGTATTTGCAATGCGGGCGATGTTGCGGTCAGTCCTCTTCGTCGGCGCCGAGAGCGGCGAGCGCGTCTTTTGCCGTGTCGTAATCAAAACCCTTCGACAAGAGGTGCCTGAACGCTTTGGACAGATTTTCCCGCGAAAACTCTCTGCCGCGCATATATTTTCTGAGCGCCGACAAAGCCGCGTCCGCTTCTCCCGCATTTTCGGAAAGCGCCGCTTCTATGCATTCTTCCTTCGCGCCGCGCCTTTTCAGTTCGAACGCGATCAGTCGGCTCCCTTTGCTCTTGCCCGCCGACGCAACATACTGCCTGCAATACTCCGCGTCGTCGAGAAAACCGTACTCTTCGAGCTTCTGCACGGCGTAGTCGCACACCGCCCCGACGTAACCTTTCTTTTTCAAAAAATCGCGGATCTCCTTCTCCGTCTTCATCGAGTGGGAAAGGTGCGTCATCGCCTTGTCCAGCGCCTGCGAGCGTTCGTTTTCCAGCTGTATCTCGTCCAGTTTCTCAAGTTCGATCTGTTCCCCGACTTTCAGGCGGTATTTGATCGCCGTTTCCAGTTTCAGCCCGCAGTAAAACCTGCCGTCCACATACACGTTGCAGCGTTCCTTGTCTTTTACCTGCGGAGAAATATCCGTGATCTCGGGCATGGTTTCCCCCTTTTTACAAAATTTCCGCACCCGAAAAGAGGTGCGGAAACGCATTCGGATTGTAAATGTACGGTGCGGGAACAGCGCGTTTTGCGCTCACTCCGCAACGAGAAAATCGATCTTTCCCGCCAGTTCTTTCGGATACAAGGACGCGAGTTTGTCCCCCGCCTTTTTGAGAAAGTCGTCGCCGTTGTAATGAAAGATCAGACGGATAGGATCCCGCTCGCTTTCAAATTCGAAACCGAAGGAAGCGTCGGCGTCTATGCAGACCCTGTTCAGCCCTTTGCGGACGAGCGTTTCCACCCATGCGCGGTCTTCGCTGTCTTCGGCGTCTTCGGTGAGTATGGCAAGGTACAGTTCGGCGCGCTCGCAAAATTCTTTCCAGAACCTCTGCACGTCTTTGTCCCTGACTTTTTTCGGAAACAGTTTTTCCAGCATCAGAGTTTCACGACCCAACCGTATTTGTCTTCCAACCTGCCCGACTGGATGCCCGTGATCGTGTCGTACAGCCACTTGGTGATCTCGCCCATCTTTCCGCCGTTCACGACATAATCTTCGCCCTTGTATTCCATCATGCCGACAGGCGAAATGACCGCCGCCGTGCCCGTGCCGAACGCTTCGTCGAGCTTGCCCGATTTCTGCGCCTCGATCACCTCGTCGATGGACACCCTGCGCTCGGAAACTTTATAGCCGTGCGCCCTGAGCAGTTCGATGCTGCTCTTCCTCGTGATGCCGGGAAGGATGGAGCCGACCAGCGCAGGCGTGACGACTTCGCCGCCGATGACGAAAAACATATTCATCGAGCCGACTTCCTCGACATATTTTTTCTCGTTCGCGTCCAGCCAAAGCACCTGGTCAAAGCCCTTTTTCTCCGCCTCTTCGCCCGCTTTGAGCGAAACGGCATAGTTTGCGATGCACTTGGATTCGCCCGTGCCGCCCACCGTCGCGCGGGTATAGTAATCTTCGACGAGAAGGCGCGTGGGAGCGAGTCCGTGCGCATAATAACTGCCTACGGGCGAAAGAATGATGAAGAACAGATATTCCGTCGCCGCGTGCACGCCGAGCATCGCGTTGGTCGCAATGATGGACGGGCGGATATACAGCGCCGTGCCGGGCGCCGTGGGGATCCACTCCCTTTCCACTTTCAGAAGTTCGAACAGCCCTTCGAGCACCGCTTTTTCGTCGATCTGCGGAATGCACATACGCTCTGCCGAACGGTTCATGCGTTTGAAGTTCTCTTCGGGACGGAACACGCGCACTTCGCCCTTTTCGTTGCGGAAAGCTTTCAGCCCTTCGAAAATGCCCTGCGCGTAATGGAAAACGGTCGTCGCGAGATCGAACTCGACGGGTCCGTAAGGCTCTATCTGCATTTCCTGCCATTTCCCGTCTTTATAGCGCATGGTCAGCATATAGTCGGTGAAGATCTTGCCGAACCCGAGTTTGCTCTGATCGGCGGGTTTTTCTTTAAGTTTTTCCGCTTTGATGAATTTCATTTTCACACTTCCTTATAATCGGGGCAGTCCGCGCCGCGCACGCCGCCCTTTTCTTTCGCTTGTTATTATATCATACCCGCCGCAATTTGTAAATAATTTGCAAAACGGATAATACAAATCGTTTTTATCGATTTTTTCGATGACCCGCCGCGTCTCCTGCCGCCGAAACGCTGCCGCCGGAGAAGAAGCACAACGCCGCTATGCCCTGCGAAAGGGAAACCAATAGGCCGCGCCTTCCGAGATCTTCACCCTGCCCGACATAAAATCGGAGAGAGCGGCGCAGAAGGCTTTTGCCTCCTCTTCGGTGACGGCGACCGTCACCGTCACGCCGTCCGCATAGACGGTGTCTTTGACGTCGCAGCCGCTTTTGGAGAGAAACTTTTTCAGCGCATCGAAATTCTCATACCCCGCACAGAGAAAAAGCTCGCGGCAGACCTTATATTCGCGCACATCGGCAAGGGCGAGCGCTTCCGCCGCCGTTCCCGCATAAGCGCGCACCAGCCCGCCCGCGCCCAGCTTTATGCCGCCGAAATAACGGGTGATGACGACCGCCGTCTCAAAGAGCTTTTTGTTTTTCAGCACGTCGAGAATGGGCATCCCCGCCGTCCCCTGCGGTTCTCCGTCATCGGAAAAGCGCATGAGGTTGCCCGTCCTGTCCGCGACAAAGGCAAAACAGTTGTGCGTCGCCAGCGAATGTTCCGAACGAATCCTTGCAACAAACGCCCGCGCTTCTTCCTCGCTCTCCGTATGCGCACAGTTTGCGATAAAGCGGGAACGCTCTATGACCTTTTCATAGGTATACGGCGCAGATACGCTCAGATAGCTCATTTGAGGATCACGCGGATGTGCACCTTCTTGCCCTTGTGCAGGACAAATTCTCCCGCCGCGCGCGAAGCCGCGGGGATCTCGGCATTGACGTCGTCGATCTTCTCCTCGTCGATCTTCACGCCGCCGCCTTCGATCAGTCTTCTCGCCTCGCTCTTGGATTTCGCCGCGTTCGCCGCCACGAGCACGTCGACCACCGTCACGATGTCCGCAGAGATCTCGACGGTCGGCATATTTTCCGCATCGCCGCCGAACGCCGCTTTCGCCTTCGCCTGCGCATCGAGCGCTTTCTGCTCCCCGTGCACCATTTTCGTCAGTTCAAATGCCAGCTTTTCCTTTGCCGCGTTGATGCGCTCGTCTTTATGCGCACACAGCGCCGCGATCTCTTCGAGCGGAAGGAACGTGAGAAGTTTGAGACATTTTTCGACGTCCGCGTCGTCGACGTTTCTCCAATACTGGTAAAATTCGTAAGGACTCGTCTTGTTTTCGTCCAGCCAGACGGCGCCTTTCGCCGTCTTTCCCATCTTTCTGCCATCCGAAGTGGTGAGAAGGGTGAACGTCATCGCAAAAGCGGGCTGTCTTTCCTTGCGGCGGATCAGATCCGCACCCGCAAGGATGTTGCTCCACTGGTCGTCGCCGCCCAGTTCCAGTTTGCACCCGTACTTCTGATACAACACGAGAAAATCATATGCCTGCATGAGCATATAGTTGAATTCGAGGAAGGAAAGCCCGCGCTCGTAACGGGATTTGAAGCACTCCGCCGTCAGCATCTTATTGACGGAAAAATGCACGCCGATGTCGCGCAGAAAATCGATGTAGTTGAGGTTGGCGAGCCAGTCAGCGTTGTTGACCATGATCGCGCCGTTTTCCCCGCCGAATTCGATGAAACGGGACATCTGTTTGCGGAAACATTCGCAATGATAGTCTACCGTTTCGCGCGTCATCATCGAACGCATATCCGTGCGGCCCGAAGGATCGCCGATCATGCCCGTGCCGCCGCCGATGAGGACGATCGGCTTATGTCCCGCCATCTGCATATGTTTCATCGCGATGAGCTGCATGAAATGCCCCACGTGCAGACTGTCCGCCGTCGGGTCGAAACCGATATAAAACGGAACGCTCTCCTTGCCGAGCAGTTCGTAGAGGTCATCTTCAAAGACCGTCTGTCTGATAAATCCCCTCTCCCTGAGGGTGTCCATTACGTTTTTTGCCATAGTTCGCTCCGTGGGTATCCGACCTTTTCGCCGTTCGGTCACCCGTTTTTCTCTGATTTTAACAATGATTTTAGCACATTTGAATTTTTTTGTAAAACCTCTAACGCGCTTTTGCCCGATTTTTAAATTTTTTTCTCTGACCCGCGCGCCTCTCTCCCGCCGCACCACGGCAAAAACAAACATCTTACGCACAGAAAACCGCACCCCGCGGCGGTGAACCGCCGCGGGGTGCGCGCGCAAGATAATAAAATTCTTTGGATGTGTCTCAAAGTCTGTTATAAATATTCGGATAATCTAAAAGAAGTTTTCTTCCCGCACAAACGTGACCACTGCGGAAACAATGCCGCGCGTGTCGGTATTCTCTGCAGCAATTATATCCGTGCCTCCGCCTTTTCGTCGAGACGCAGTTCTTTCTTTACATATTTGCCGTTTCGGCATTGCAGGTACAGCGATCCGCCGCGGGTGGGAAGCACCGCCTCAAAGTCGCCGAGGAGCGGACTCGCTTCTCCGACAACGGGTTCGCCGTTCACGTAACTGACATTCATGAAGTACCTGCCCAGCAGATAAATGGGCGACGCGCTCCATGCGTGACAAAGGCTCTTGCCGAACTTCTTGCCGTACATACCGTAATGCTCGACGCCCTGATCCGTGTCGTCAAAAAGCTCCCAGAACGTGGTCGCGCCCAATTCCAGCATCTTGCCCCAGTAATCTTTGATCTGCGCGAACACCTCTTTCTGCCTGCCCATCCTGCATAATGCTTCGAATTCGTAAAACTTGAAGTAAGGCGTGACGATCTTCGGCACATTTTCGTCAAAGAGGATATTTTCGACGATGCTCTCTTTTTTCGCCGCGTCACAGCCGTCGAACAGGATCGCGATGACATTGTCCTGCCTGTAAAACTTTCTGTTCCTGCGGCCGTTTTTGATGGAATGGATGAATCCGCCCCGCTCTTCATCCCAGAACATCGGGAGATTTGCGGCGATCTTCTCCGCCCAAAGGGCATATTTGCGCGAAAAAGCCTCGTCGCCTACCCAAGCGGCGATCTTTGCCATATCCGTCATGGCGGCACGGAAAAGCACCTGTTCGGCAAAAACGGCGCCTTCGTTGTCGTTCATGCCCGTGCCCCAGTCGATGAATACCCAGTCTTCTTCCCTGCCTTCGATCAGTCCGCGCTCCGCGTCCGCACGCGAGACACAGAATTCCGCCAGCTCTTTTGCGCGCGGATAAATAAACCGCACGAATTCCCCGTCTCCCGTATGCTCGAGATACTCTCTCAGAGAGATCAGCATCAGGAAAGAATAATCCATGATGTGGTTGGTATAATGCGTCACGGGGGACTTGCCGATCAGCGCGATATACGTTCGTTTATAGAGGTCCAGATCGAAAAAGCTGTACAGATTCATCAGTCCGCACTGATAGAAATCGCCGCCCCACGTCCAGCGGTCACGCTTGATGCCGTCCGTGAAATATTCACGCGCGTTCAGATCCAGCGTATACATCGACGTATCGAAAATGCGATTCAAAAGATCGTCTCCCGTCGACAGTTTCGCCTGCACTCTGTGCGGCAGGTACTCCGCAAGCGCAGACACCCGCGAAACGGAAGCTTCACTCTCTATGCACACATAGCGGAAACCTTTTGTGAGCGGCGCCCGATTCTCTCCCTTTTTGCAGACAAGAGAATCCGTTTGCAGGGAATTTTCATAGTCGCAAGCCTCTTCTTCGCTTTCCCCGTAACAAACAAACACGTCCGCGTCGGCATCCAGCGTAAATTGAAGAAACGCCATGATTTCTTTGCCGAAATCATAGATGCGTCTGCCGTCCTTTTCGTACACGCGCACAAATTCCGCACGCCTTGTCGGAAGACGGAAATCGGAGGGTCTGGCTCCGTTGAGAAAGCCTGTATCCGTCGCTGGGCGCACATAATGTCTGTCCTGACAGCAAACGAGAAAATCCTCGTCGGATACGACGCTTTCGGATGCGAGTTTCAGAGCAGGCAAAAAATTTTCGTTGTGCACGGTGATGTCCAACCTGTAACGCCCTGCTTCCAGCTCGAAACTATCCTTACAGCCGTAAAGATATCTTCCGTTGACCATGACATTGAACTTGCCGTCCGCTTCTATGTAAAACTTTTCCCTGCAATTCAGTCTGATATCCCTGCGGAAAGAAACCGTCGGAGAACAACGGTCGGGGCGGCACATCTGCGGAATGATCACATCCCGTTCATACCTTCTGGCGTTGAAACGCCAGCAAAGATCCGCCTCAAAATCGCCGGGATACCAGATCCATTTTGCTTCTTTCATATCCCCTCAACCTCATTCCAATACGACGAGCGCTCCTTCGCCCGGGCGCAGGCTGAGCGCGATGCGCTCGCCCTCTCCGAAAGACACCTGCGTTCCCTGCACGATGCGGAAACGCTGCGTCCCGCCGAACGCGAGCGACACCTCGCCGCTCCTGCGGCGAAGCCCGTTGACGGCATACAGCGCCGTCCTGCCGCGGTAGTTGAAACAGCCCACAACGGCATCGCCGAAAACGCGCTCCAATTCGAAATACTTTCCTTCTTTGATGATCTCGGGTTTGTCTCCGATCTCAGCCGCGGAAATGCCCGACGCGATCACGCCCTCGTTTGCGGCATTCATCAGCACCTCCGAGATACAGCGGATGTGCGCGTTCGCCTCCTTCGCGTAGCGATACCACTTGTTCACGTTCCCGTTTGCGGCGAACAGCCCGTTCCGTCCGAAATCCTGCACGCCGTGCTCGCTCTTTGCAAACTTGATGTCCTGTATCAGCGGGAAATATTGCATTCCCTTCGCGCCGTAAGCCAGCTGAGTGCACACGTTCCAGCGGAATTCCCCTTCTTTCGGGAAATGCGTGATGACGGGGATCTCTTCGCCCCTGTCGTTCCAGTGTCCGCCCGCCTGCACAAACACCCAGAAGGGAATGCCGTGCTCTTCCGCCTTGCGGCGGATCACGGAAAGGTTGGTAAAATAATCGTCCGTATTCGTCCTGTAAGAACCGTTGAACGTTTCATACACATAATGATCGTAAGAGAGAAAACGGGGATGCGTTTCACGGATATAGCGTTCCACATATTCCTCATACGTGCAGTTTTCACCGCCCCTCCCGCCATAAGGGATATCCCAATAATAACGGGGATATAAATTTGAATAGGTGTGCTTCCCTTCTTCCGCCAGTTCATAAAAAGCGTCGTTGATCGCGCCAAGGCCGCCGAACTGCGGCGTTACGGGCTCATCCTTTGTATGAATGCCCACAAAAGCGGGATACTCGGAAAATTTTCGCAGAATGCGCGCGATCTTTTCTTTGTCTGCGCGCTCCTGTCCCATAAAAACATGCGTAAAATATCTGTGCATCGCAAAATAACCGATATGATATTTTTCGCACAGTCTGAGCGCTTTGTCCACAGATTCCGGCGCAACGTCCGCATATTCATGCGGATAGACAAAGAGATTGATGCCGCACGCGGCGCATTTTTTGAAAAACGCCTCGTTCACAAATTCGGGATAGTCCTTTTTGTCCGAATCGTTGCGGGAAAAAGGTCCCACAAATGCGCCGACGGGCATCACATCTTTTCCGCCTATGATGTCGAAAGAAACCGCATACACGCTCCTTTCCTTTCTGTTATCGCAAGACATGTTTCACCTGTTCCTTTTTTATTTGAGGACGATAAGCGCTCCTTCGCCCGCTTCCAGCGTGAGCGGGATCTCGTTGCCCGCCACTTCTACCGTCTCAGTGCGCTGTGTCACTTCGTAGCCGTAATTTCCGTTAAAAGTAAGCTTTATCTTCTGTTTGTCCGTCATGGAGTAGTTCACCACATACAGCGCGGTCCTGCCGAAATAATTGAAGCAACCGACGAGCGCGTCGCCGCTGACATTTTGCAGTTCGTAATATTTTCCGCTCGTAATACATTCGGGAAGATCGCCGACATCATCGGCGGCATCCCCCGCGGCGATCACGCCCTCGTTCGTCGCGTTCATCAGAACGTGGTCCACGCTTTCGATATGACGGTTTGCCTTCTGCGCGAAGAAATACCACTGATTGAGGTTCCCGAAGGTTCCGATCAGCCCGTTTCTCCCGAAATCCCACTCGCCGTCTTCCGCCATGCCGAATTGCTGCGGCTGGAAAAGCGGGAAATACTGAACGCCTTTCGCCCCGTAAGCGAGCTGTGTGGATACGTTCCATATAAATTCGCTTTCGTTCGGGAAATGCTCGATGATGGGGATCTCCTCCGCCCTGTCGTTCCAATGTCCGCCCGCCTGCACGTATACCCAGAAAGGCATCTTGTAGTCCTCCGCCTTTTTGCGGATCACGGAAAGATTCCGGAAATAACATGTGACGTTCGAACGGTAGCTCCCGTCATAAGATTCAAACACATAATGGTCGTAGGAAACGAACTTCGGCTGCACTTCGCGGATATATCTGTCGACGTACTCCTCGTAAGTGATATCCTCTTCCGTGCCGCCCGTATAATCGATCGCCCAGTAATAGGTCGGATAAAGGTTCGCATATGTATGCAGGCCTTCCAGCCCGAGCTCATAAAAGGAATTGTTGAGCACGCTCATGCCTTCAAATTTTACCGTCGTCGGTTCGTCTACCATATGGATCCCCGCAAACGAATCGTACGAAGTAAACAGACTGATGATAGACTTGAATTCGTCCATATCGATGCTCTTCGTATTGATGACGGTATTAAAGTAACTGTGCATCACGAAATAGCCCATGTCGTATTTTTCCGCAAGCTCCAGAGCCTTCGTCACCGAAGAAGGATTTGAATTGTAAAACTCGTGCGGATAAACGAGCAAATTCACCCCGCACGCGTCGATGAGCTGAAAAAACTCGTC